>CAZIUT010000178.1:0-3992 GCA_964542545.1 uncultured Dysgonomonadaceae bacterium
AAGAGGAGCTGAGCAAACAATTTGCTCCCGATGCTGACTATTTCTTTATGAAAGAAGTTAGAAAAGCGATTCTTGAAAAGATGGAAGAGAGCGAGTTTCCAGAAGAGTTCTTGAAGAAATGGTTGAAAATGACCAATGAGCAAGCAACCGATGAATTGATAGAGAAAGACTTTCCTAATATTCTTAACGATATAAAATATCAAATTGCTAAAGATAAAATCGTTACTGAGAATGATATTAAAACTGAAGCATCAGATGTGCAAGAGCTTGCATCGCAAGTAGCACAATCACAGTTTGCACAATACGGAATGAGCAATCTTCCAGCAGAAATGTTGCAAGACTATGTGAAAAGAATGCTTGAGAATGAAGAAACAGTAAAAGGTTTGTTTGCAAGAGTAGTTGAAAACAAAATTGTTGCTTGGATGAAAGAGAATATCACGCTAGAAGAAATAGCAATTACTTCTGAAGAGTTTTCTAAACTTACTGCAGCAGAAAACCAACAGTTTGAAGAGACTGAGGAAGAAAAATCAGAAGAGTTAGAGGTGGGAGTGGTAGAGGAAGAAAAAGAAAACGAAGAGGAGAAATAGTTGAACGACTAGCGTCTCTACTTTCTGATACAAATTATAGCGCAGAAAGCTTTTGCAGTTGAAAATCAATTACAAAGTTGAATGATCGAATTTATAAATTAAATTCTTAACTTTGTTACTTGTATGTTTCAAACGAGTGGAAGCTTTCTGCTTTTTTATCGTTTGATGCATAAATTGTAAACCATCTGTTATATTGCAGTATGCACATTAAACAGAACAATATTTAAAACAACAACAATCTGAGAATTGGTTTAAGAATAAAAACATGAAAAAAGATTTTAGAAATTACGCAGTACATCATTTAGGAATGAATGGACTGGCTTTGGATGATTACACCAAAATAACAAGTGAATCAATGGGTCCTTCTATTACTAGTAACTTCATATCGCCTACTATTATTGAAGAGCGTCAGTTGAATGTTGCTCAAATGGATGTGTTTTCGCGTCTCATGATGGACCGCATTATCTTTCTTGGCACACAAATTAATGATTACACAGCCAATGTAATTCAAGCTCAGTTGCTTTATTTAGACTCGGCTGATACAGGTAAAGACATTTCTATTTATATAAACTCGCCAGGAGGTTCGGTGTATGCTGGCTACGGTGTTTACGATACAATGCAATTTATCTCTAGCGATGTAACAACAATCTGTACAGGTATTGCTGCATCAATGGCAGCTGTGTTGTTAGTTGCAGGTGCCGAGAAGAAGCGCTTCGCGCTAACTCACTCACGCGTGATGATTCATCAACCATTGGGTGGTGTGCAAGGTCAAGCTTCGGATATCGAAATTACAGCACGTGAGATTGCAAAGGTAAAGCAAGAGTTATTCGCTATTATTTCTAAACACTCGGGCAAGCCAATTGAAGAGGTGGCACGAGATTCTGATAGAGACTTCTGGATGACAGCATCTGAAGCTAAGGAGTATGGAATGGTAGATGACGTGCTTGTAAGAAATAAGGACAAGAAAGATAAATAAAAGTAAGTAAGAGCTAATTTTAGAATGGCAAAGAAAAATCCGAATAAAAATCACTGCAGTTTTTGTGGCAGACCCGACAGCGAGGTGAACCTATTAATTGCTGGAGTAACAGGACATATCTGTGATATGTGTGTTGAGCAAGCTCACGGCATTGTTGACGAGTCGATAAAAAAACCGGCTAAGTCAGATCCAGGTTTTACATTAAGCAGTTTGCCAAAACCAATAGAAATAAAGTCATTTGTAGATCAGTATGTAATTGGTCAAGATGATGCAAAACGTTATTTGTCTGTGGCAGTGTACAATCATTATAAACGTTTATTGCAAGTGGATGTTGAAGATGACGTTGAGATTGAAAAATCAAATGTTATTATGGTAGGGTCTACAGGAACTGGTAAAACCCTTCTTGCACGCACAATAGCAAAGATGTTGCATGTGCCTCTAACTATTGTTGATGCAACAGTACTTACTGAAGCTGGCTATGTGGGAGAGGATATAGAGAGTATTCTCACAAGATTGTTGCAAGCTGCCGACTATGATGTATCTAAAGCAGAAAGAGGTATTGTTTTTATTGATGAGATAGACAAGATAGCTCGCAAGAGTGACAATCCTTCTATTACACGCGATGTAAGTGGTGAAGGTGTTCAACAAGGACTTTTAAAATTGTTGGAGGGAGCAGTGATAAATGTCCCACCTCAAGGTGGACGTAAACACCCCGATCAGAAAATGATACCTGTAGATACTAAGAATATTCTTTTTATTTGCGGAGGTGCGTTCGATGGTATTGAAAAGAGAATTGCTCAACGTCTTAACACACGAGTAGTGGGTTATTCTGCAAGCAAAGGCACAGCCAATATAGATCGTAAAAATCTGATGCAATATATTACTCCTTTAGATTTAAAGTCTTTTGGATTGATTCCTGAAATTATAGGCCGTCTTCCAGTTCTTACCTATTTAAAACCATTGGATAAGGATGCGCTATTGCGAATTCTGACCGAGCCAAAAAACTCTATTACTAAACAGTATATAAAGTTGTTTGAGATGGATAAGATTGCGCTAACTTTTGATGAGGATGTTTACGAGTTTATTGTTGACAAAGCACTCGAGTTTAAGTTAGGTGCACGTGGCCTTCGCTCTATTGTAGAGGCTATTATGATGGACTCTATGTTTAATATGCCAAGCGAGAAGGCAACTACACTACATATCACACATGAGTATGCAGTTAACCAGTTTAAAAAATCAAATATAGAAAACTTGCGAGTAGCTTAAAGGTGTTTATTGTGATATGTATTTATATCGCAAATAATATAATCTTACGAAGCCAAAAATGTACAATCTTTTCTTGAGTATTAATTAAGTGCAAAAATGGGTGTTTACCTAGTTTGCTCTGAAAAAATGCAGAGGGGAATAAGAAAAAATCACTTTTTAACAATCTCTTTTTTTCATATTCAATTTTTATCTCTTACCTTAGTCTAAAATTAAATACTATGGAAGTTCAAAAGATTAAGGTTATATTAAATAGACGATGAAAAATCATATTAAAATAGAAAATAAATTACCACATAATTATGAAAAGGATAATGAGATGTTATACAAAAAATTAAAACAATTTTTTGGCTTCGACACTTTTAAAGGTAATCAAAAAAAAGTTATTGAAAGCGTATTGAATCAGAGAGATACTTTTGTATTGATGCCCACAGGAGGTGGCAAATCTCTATGCTATCAATTGCCAGCGCTAATGCTTGACGGAACAGCTATCGTAATTTCGCCACTTATTGCATTGATGAAAAATCAAGTAGATGCAATAAGGAATCATAGCGATGAGGACGGGGTAGCTCACTTTCTTAATTCCTCGCTCAATAAATCGGAGGTCGAAAAAGTGAAGGTCGATATAATTGCTGGTAAAACCAAGTTGTTATATGTAGCACCAGAGTCTTTGACTAAGCAATCTAACATTGATTTTTTACGCCAAATACCCATATCATTTTATGCAGTTGATGAGGCGCACTGTATTTCCGAATGGGGGCACGACTTTAGACCTGAATATAGAAGAATAAGGTCTATTATTACAGAAATAGGGGTTAAATCGGTGGTTGCACTTACAGCAACAGCAACTCCTAAAGTTCAAGACGATATTCAAAAGAGTTTAGGGATGATTGATGGGGCTGTTTTTAAGTCATCGTTCAATAGACCCAATCTCTACTACGAGGTTCGCAACAAAACCGAAAAGGTTGACAGCGATATTATAAAATATATTCTTTCTCAGAAAGGAAAAACAGGAATAGTATATTGCCTGAGCAGGAAAAAAGTAAATGACTTTGCCGAAATTCTGCAAGCTAATAACATTGCTGCATTACCTTATCATGCTGGTATGGACCCAGCAACACGAAGTGCCAATCAAGATGCTTTTTTGATGGAGGATACAGACGTGA
>CAZIUT010000179.1:0-3943 GCA_964542545.1 uncultured Dysgonomonadaceae bacterium
TAATATTATCTCACAAAAAAGCTCGTGCATCACGTGCGTGGGATCGTGTAAATGCCGCTCTCGAGAACAACGAAATCATTACAGGATACATCAAGTGCCGCACAAAAGGTGGTATGATTGTAGATGTGTTTGGTATTGAAGCGTTCCTTCCAGGGTCACAAATTGACGTGAGACCAATACGTGACTACGATGTTTTTGTAGGCAAGACAATGGAATTTAAAGTGGTTAAGATTAACCCTGAATACAAAAACGTTGTTGTTTCGCACAAAGCGTTAATTGAAGAGGAACTGGAACAACAGAAAAAAGAAATTATTGCCAAACTCGAAAAAGGGCAAGTACTTGAAGGTACTGTTAAGAACATTACTTCTTATGGTGTGTTTATCGACCTTGGTGGAGTAGACGGTCTTGTTCATATCACAGATTTATCATGGGGTCGCGTTCAACATCCAGAGGAAGTTGTTTCGCTTGACGATAAGATAAACGTTGTGATTCTTGATTTTGATGAAGAGAAAAAGCGTATTGCTCTTGGTATAAAACAACTGACTCCACACCCATGGGATGCATTAGATGCTGAACTGAAAGTTGGAGATATTGTAAAAGGAAGAGTAGTAGTAATGGCAGATTATGGTGCATTTGTTGAAATCAACCAAGGTGTTGAAGGACTTATACACGTATCTGAAATGAGCTGGACTCAACACTTGCGCAGCGCACAAGATTTCTTGAAAGTAGGTGACGAAATTGAAGCAGCTGTTCTTACACTCGATAGAGAAGAAAGAAAAATGTCATTGGGTATGAAACAATTGAAACCAGATCCATGGGAAGATATTGAAACTAAATACCCCGTTGGTAGTACTCATAGTGCAATTGTACGCAACTTTACTAACTTCGGTATCTTTGTTGAAATTGAAGAAGGGGTTGAAGGATTAGTACATATTTCTGACTTATCATGGACTAAGAAAATTAAACATCCTAGTGAAGTAACTGAATTAGGTGCAACACTTGAAATTCAAGTTCTTGAAGTGGATAAAGAAAACCGTCGTTTGAGCTTAGGACACAAACAACTGGAAGAAAACCCATGGGAAGTATTTGAAACTGTATTTACAGTTGGATCTGTTCACGAAGGTACAATCGTAGAATTGCTAGACAAAGGCGCTGTAATCTCTTTACCTTACGGTGTAGAAGCGTTTGCAACTTCTAAGTTCTTAGTAAAAGAAGACGGAAGCCAAGCAGCACTTGAAGAGAAACTAGACTTCAAAATTATTGAATTCAATAAAGATTCTAAAAGAATTTTAGTTTCACACAGTCGCACTTACGAGGATGAGCAAGCTGATTCTCAAAAATCAACAGAAAGCAAAAAGAAACCAGCAGGTAGAAAAACATCTCGCAAGCAAGACGATGCTCCAGTAGCTGCTCCAAGTACACCAGCTGAAAAGTCTACGTTGGGAGATATAGAAGAGTTAGCAGCATTGAAAGAAAAGCTTGACAGCAAAAAAATCAGTGAAGCTAAAGCTGCTTTAGATAAAAGAGAAGCTAAAAAAGAAGCAGAACAAGAAGCACCAACAGAAGAAGAAGCTCCAGCAGAAGAAGAAACTGTTGACGCAGTAGTAGAGAAAACTGAGGATGCAGAAGATACTAAAAAAGTGACAGCTCCCGCTGAAGAGAAAGTTGAAGAGGAAACTGATAGCTCTGAAAAATCTAAAGAAGAAAAACCAGAGGAAGAGACAAAATCAGAAGAATAAAAAGAAAGTTGTTTTCTAATATATTTTAAAGAAAGCTACTCATTAATTGGGTAGCTTTTTTTATGCTTATAAAATTTGAAAATTATCATTGATAAACAAAAACACTCATTACTCTGTGTACTCAGTCGAATAAATTACCTTTGCATAATTGATAAAAGAAAACATGAGCATTACAATAAAGCCATATAAAGATTTCACTACATACCTGTCGGAGAACTTTTTTTTTAAAGTACAAAAGATATCTATAAATGCAGGATTCACATGCCCCAACCGCGATGGTACAAAAGGTAGAGGAGGCTGCACCTATTGCAACAATAAGAGTTTTAGCCCTGATTATAGTCAGCGTATCAAAACTGTATCCGAACAATTGGAAGAAGGTATATTATTCTTTTCTTATAAATACACCGAAATGAAGTATCTTGCCTACTTTCAATCTTACACCAATACATACGACAGTGTTGATAGGTTGATAGATATGTACGAAGAGGCACTGGCATACCCAAATGTAGTGGGACTTGTTGTTAGTACTCGCCCAGACTGTATGCCTGATGAATTACTCAACTATTTTGAGAAGATTAGCAAAGAGCACTTTATGCTAATTGAATATGGAGTGGAGTCTACATTGAATAAAACACTTGAAAGAGTAAATAGACAGCACACATTTGAAGAGTCAATAGAAACAATAACTAGAACAGCCAAAAAAGGCATCCCAGTGGGCGCACACATGATACTTGGTCTTCCGGGTGAGTCTCGTGACGAAATACTATCACATGCGTCTACTCTATCGTCGTTGCCTCTAACAACCATCAAGCTCCACCAACTACAAATAGTAAAAGGAACAGGAATGGCAAAAGAATACAAATTACTACCTGAGTCTTTCAATATTTTCGAATTGGAAGAGTACATTGATCTTTGTGTCGATTTTTCGGAGTTGCTTAATCCGAGTTTTTATATAGACCGGTTTGCATCGCAATCTCCAAGAGAGATGCTGATTGCTCCTGATTGGGGAGTAAAAAACTATGTGCTCACACAAAAAATTATAAAACGATTTAAAGAAAGAGATACTTTTCAGGGTAGATTATTCAATAAGAACATATAAAAACTGCTATTTTTACTGAAATAATCAGCAAAAACTGAATTTAGAAGCCATTTTACATAGAATATTTTGTTTGTATGAATATTTCCCCTATATTTGCACTCGAATTCAAACAAACAACCACTCGGGGTGTAGCACAGTCCGGTTAGTGTGCCTGCTTTGGGAGCAGGAGGTCCGAGGTTCGAATCCTCGTACCCCGACAATATAAAAAAACATCAGCAAAATTGTTGATGTTTTTTTATGCCCAGTAATTTCTTCTTCCCTCTCTTTATAAATGAATCAGCTTTTATATAACTATGATTATGCGTCAATTGCATATACATGAGTTTAAACTTGTGGATGCAAGCAGTTATAGCTTACTTAAATGCATAAAAATCCTTTTCTCCAACATTTCAAATACGTTCGGAAGCATTCCGCCACTAGCAGAATCAAATTCTATTTCTTAAATAAAAAACCCCTTAAACTATCAAACTGTGATATTTCGCTATTTTGGATGGGTTTTAAGAAATTAGCAAAACGATAAAAAAACATTTTCGATACTAATTCTAAACGAATCTTTAAGATTCAACTACTTATCGGTATAAAGTTTCGGAAATCTAGCTAATCACAAAACTCACCCAAAAACAGTTCGATATTTAATAACTTTTATCTTCAGCTATCTTATTAAACAAATACTACTTTCCTAAAACTGATTTATTTGTATCTTTGCAAGATAAAATAACTAGCTTATAAAATATTATGTATAGAACTAATACGTGCGGCGAACTTAACCTTACCAATGTAAACCAGAAAATTGTGTTATCTGGATGGGTACACAAAATAAGAAAAATGGGTGGAATGACTTTTATTGATATAAGAGATAGGTATGGAGTTACCCAGCTTTCTTTTGATCAAGAAGTAAATCAGGAGTTATATAGCCAAGCCAATAAACTTGGAAGAGAATGGGTTATCACTGTTGAAGGTCTTGTAAAAGAACGTTCCAGTAAAAACAGTAATATTCTCACTGGCGATATAGAGATAATAGCTAACAAGCTAACTGTCTTGAATGAATCGAAAAATCCTCCTTTCACCATAGAAGATGACACAGATGGTGGCGATGATATACGAA
>CAZIUT010000180.1:0-3940 GCA_964542545.1 uncultured Dysgonomonadaceae bacterium
TGGGGTTTAAGGGGCAAAGCCCTCTTTTTAAATATTAATGTTAAATGGTTAATTGCTAATGCTCACTGTTCACTCAAAAAAAAAGCTGCCCCCCTTTTTAAAAAGAGAACAGCTTTTGTTTTACATACCCCTCTCAGTTAAGAGAGAGAGAGTGAAATATTAATTCTTGCTTTTAAACAGCACCACCTATAAGGAATACCCCTGCCAATGCTACAATAGCATAAAGCTCTGGAAATACTGCTAAGATAAGCGTGTTGGTAAATACGTTGTGTCCTTGTCCAATAGCAGCAATTCCATTAGCACAAACTTGTCCTTGACGAATTGAAGAGAACAGGCCAATGAAACCAAGTGCCAAACCTCCTGCTAATACAGCAGCTGCTTGATGAATAGAGATATCGGGAGTAAGGATACCAAAAATACTTTGAAACATGTAGTAACCAGCAAAACCATACAAACCTTGTGTGCCTGGCAGAGCAGTTAATACAAGAAAGTTACCAAATGCACCATCGTTTTTCTTTAATGCTCCCACTGCTGCATTACCTGCAATAGTTACACCATATGCACTGCCAACTCCAGATAAAATGAGCATTGCTGCAATACCCATATACGCTAATAATAGATTTAATTCCATAATTAATTGAATTTATTTGATTTGTTATTTTGTATTTTTATTGTTTATGTAAATGGTTGATATTTTTGTCCGCCTCCTGTAAACTCTGAGTTCTTAAAGAACTCTACAAAGGTCAGTCGCATGGGGTGCACAATAGCTCCCAGTGTGTTCATAAAGATATTGATGGCATGACCTATCACAAAGATTAGAACTGTTACTATTGGTCCTAAAATTGCATTGTCGGGACTCATGCCCACAGCCAAGCTTGTGAATACGCTTGCTAGGATGCCTCCAGAGAGACCCAAAGCAAACAGACGAACATACGAAAGGATATCGCCTAAAAGGCCTGTAGCCATGTTGTATGTGTCCCAAAGGCCCAAACCAAAGTTTAGGAATATATTTTTGCCTGGTGTGTTGAAAAAGAAGATAGCCAATGCGCTTACACCTAAAATAATTAGATGTATTGTGCCGCCCAATGGTAAAATAGCTGGGAACAACACGGCAAAAACAACGCTTAGCAACAATAAAATCCAACCCATAGTGGATATACCATGCACAAAACCAAATTGGATAATTCGGTTGAATACTTTGAGCACCATCCCAAACATAACTTGAACAACGCCTAACATGAGGGCCAAACTAAACATTACATTGTTGTCTAAGAACAGATTGTCTTTCAAAGCCTTTGCAATGGGCCAGTCTAAGCTGTAGAGGTCTACTCCGAAGAATCCGCCTGTAAGAAACCCTGTGAAGAAGGTGGAAACACCCAACACTTGCACCAAAGATAGTATTGACTTAAACGAATTGCTCATCGACGATTTCATAAACATCTTTGCAGCAGTTGCTCCTACAAATAGAAACAAACCGTAACCTATATCACCCAACGATAGTCCGAAGAATATCATAAAGAAAGGCGCAAAGAAAGGTGTTAAATCTAGCTCGTTGTACTGTGGCAACATGTAGAGCTTGGTGATGGGCTCAAAGAGTTTGAAAAACTTATTGTTTTTCAACTTAATGGGCACATCGTCTTCGGGCGAGGGATCGGCCACTTCGTAATAAGCATCTTTTGATTGAAGGTATGAAACAATTTTAGACTCGTTTTCTTCAGGAGCCCATCCTTGCATTACCATCAGCTTATCGTCGGCTACTTTATTGGTGTTTAAAACAACATTTTTCAATGATATTTTAGACCCAACATCGGCTATTGCAGCATCAATAGAAGGAATATCGGCTGATAGTGCCTTTAAATTATCTACTTCGTTATTGCGTTTTACTTTTATCGACTCAATGAGGTTTGATAATGCGCTATACGATACATCGGGCAGCTTAATAGACTCTAAGCCTATCTCTTCTGCAACAGTGTTTTCTTTAGTTACGGTTATAAAGTTATATCGCGTCGATTCATTTATCAGAATTGCATTGTACATTGTTTCCCATTCAGGATTGTATGCACTTTTTTGCACAGAAAAGAAATTGATATAGTAGCCCGCTTGCTCTAATTTCTTTATTTTATCTGTATCAAAATCGCCCCAAGGCCTCAGCAAGTCTAGCTCTCTGGTGGCTACTTGCAACTGTTGCTCAATAGTGGTTATAGACTCTTGAACATCTTCCACTTTTTGAGGAGTTGCATATCCCACCTCAACATCTGCTGCATTTTTGGGCATTTCCTCTTTTTCATCAGATATTGATTTTTGGAGCGTTTTCTTTGTATCTTCAAGTTTCTTCAGTTGGCTCAAATACATTTCCAACTCTTCGTTATACTCATCGTCTTTTGCTTGATGAGCAACATGAATTAGACCAAGCTCGCGCAAGTCTTGTAAAAAGACATCATAGTCATTATGATAGATTAAAAAAGAAAACTTCTTCATTTTTTTTACCATATCGAATCCTCCTTTTCTGCTCTTGCATCTTTTTTAGAACGCATAATCTTTTGCGAAGACTTCGAGAGGTTTTCCTCATCTTCAAGATATCTTTTAATCTTTAAGATGGCATCTTCGTAGCCCGGAATTTGCACTTTCTCAAAAAGATTTACCTTTTGAGTTGTCTTTTTTCTTGCATACTCTAACCTTCTAAGCTTGAGTTCAAAAAAATCGCGCTTTATTCCTATTTCACCTAAGCGTTGTAATAAACTAACTCCATCCAAAAACCATTTAGGCCTGTTGAAAACGCTAAATTGTTTGGTCTCGAACTCAACCCCTTCTAATACAAAAATGGGTACACCAGCAATTTTTTTCTTCGAAAGATTCACATCTTTCACTCGTATCAAAGTGGCATCAAACTCTGTCCAGAGCCCTACCATCTTGTCATATGAGCCTATTCCTTTTTCAAGTTCGTTGTCAAGTTCCTCTATTTGGTCTTTGGCCTTTTTCACCTCCATGCGCAGTGCGCTCTCTTTGCTCTGTAGCGTGGGGAGGGCACGAAGCCTTAAATTGAGATTTTTCTCAAGGGCTTGTTGCGATGTTTTATTATATTGAAATTTTATAGCCATAAATTATTTACTTTCCTATTCTTGATGTTCTTATTTTAGCACACCTTCTTCAGATTTCCAATACTTTTCTACCATGTCGGCTCTCATATTCACCTCTTCTGGTCTGAAGTGTTTAGAGAATAAGCCCCAAGTAGTATCAAGCATTTGGGTTGTGTCTAAGTTTACATCGATAGCCAACAGGTGCTCTGAGTATTCTTTAGCAAAACCCAAAGTACGTTTGTCATATTCTGTGAGGTCGAAACCGTTTTCTTGTTTTGTTTTAGCATTAGCAGCATCGGAGTATAGGCGAACGGCTGCGTTCATTACTTGTGGATGATCCTCGCGTGTAACCTCGCCTTGCACCAATTGCTTCAAACGCGAAAGTGAACGGAATGGGTCGACAATAACCTTGCCTATATCTGTATCTGTGCGCAAGAACAATTGTCCCTCTGTAATATAGCCCGTATTGTCTGGCACAGCATGAGTAATGTCTCCGCCAGATAGGGTGGTTACAGCAATAATTGTAATGGAACCTCCTGCTGGAAACTGTACTGCTTTTTCATATATCTTAGCCAAGTCGGAATATAACGAACCAGGCATTGAGTCTTTAGATGGAATTTGGTCCATACGGTTTGATACAATGGCCAGCGCATCGGCATAAGAGGTCATATCTGTAAGGAGCACCAACACGTTTTGGTTTTTATCTACTGCAAAATACTCAGCGGCTGTGAGTGCCATATCTGGTATCAACAGACGTTCAACGGGTGGATTCTCTGTAGTATTTACAAAGCTGATAATTCTATCTAACGCTCCAGCATTGCTAAATACGTTTTTGTAAAACAAATAGTCGTCATTGGTCATAC
>CAZIUT010000181.1:0-3845 GCA_964542545.1 uncultured Dysgonomonadaceae bacterium
GCTGCAACCCAAACCCTATACCCACAAGCAATGCCGCAGATCCTGCCAATAGCACCGAAATATCAAACCCCGCAATCCGCAACACTATAACAAAGGCTATTGCATAGGTTATATACCGCACTATTTTATTCATTGAGAACTTCTCGCCAGTTTTGAGTCTGTTGGACCTGTAAATCAACTTTTTAACTAACCTCAAAATAGCCGCAACCACAACAATAAAGATAACTAACACTATGAGCGTGCCAAGTTCTAGTCTGTAGTCTTTTATTTTGATGAGTTCTGTGCTTAAAAATTCTTCCATTGTTGTGTTTTGTTTGCTTGAAAAGTTTGCAGCTAGTATAAAGATAAAACAACTACTCACATACATCTATACTTATATAACATACAGAATCTATAAGTGTTGTGTGGAATGTTACTTAAAATGGTGGAGATGCAAGGTTGTGCAATAGAGACGCAATTAATCGTGTCTCTACCATTATTACACCTCTTACCATCTCAATCATGATGGTTCTAAATGACTGGCAAACGGATATCAGTGGATTGTTCGAAAGGGGTTCGAAAGGGGTTCGAATGCACTTCAAAGGGTGTTCTTGCCAGCGTATAAGTCAAACTCAGATTCTATTAGATAAGGATTGTGGAGAATAAAGAGTGTTGCATTATTGTTGCAACGGTGTTTCAACACTGTTGAAACAATGATTTTATTAATTGCATTTATTGTGATTGATGATAAGACCCCTAGAAGCATTGAAAAACCTGATTAGTTGTACCATTCAGTTGTTCCCCTAAGCCTTAATGATTGCTATTTTCTAGATGTCAGTCACAATATACCTTTTCATCAAATAATCAATCCAATCCTTATATTCACTATTTGGACTATACTTACTAAGCAATTCAAAAAATCTCTCATAAGTCAAAGGGATAAATTTATTGTCATTACTTTTAAGTAGGTCAATGTATTCCTTACTTGTTTTCATAAAGTGCGAATTGCCTGATGGGAATAGCGTCAACGATGTAAAGTAATTGCAATCGTTATTTAGCAACATCTTTTCTCCCAACAAATGATTTCTCCACACTTGGCGAAACTTGTCAGTAGGCAAAACCTCAACTGCTCCTGATTTATATAATTGACAAGCATCAGTAACCGTATAGTACAATGAGTCTAGATTCTTGATAGCTTTCCCTTCTGTGGAATCTACTTTTAGGGAGTACGCTCTTTCTGTGTATTTCACTTCAATACCGATTACTCCTTTCTCTCAATCACTATGGGTATATTGAATATATGCATCAAAGGATGTATTATCATTCAGATATTTTTCTTTCCTTGGTGGGGCATATTCTACTTTAATTTTATCTATCGAGATGATATCTATGTTTAGAACATCCGCAAACACTTTCCTGCAATACTCTTTATCTCTGTCTAATGGTACAAACATATTAAACGGTATATGCTCGCTCCTCAGCATATTTGAATAAAGACCTTTGCTATACTTTGGATATCTTTTTCTTACTGCATCAAATATATCAAATCCATTATAGAAGTTTTTGCCTTGTTCGCCATCTTCTTTAGTCAAATAATTACCATATTTGTCATAAGACAAATCAAATGTATTTGCTCTGTAAATGGATTGATGCAACCGTGCACTTTTCAGGAAGTCACTTGGATCTGAAGTGTTGTCTCTGTCGTACTGCTTGCCGATTTCTTGCATGATATTTTAAGTGTTAGTTTATATGAGGAAAATATAGTCTATCATTTATTTATTTTCATAATATTTTTATTTATCTTCTTTAGGTAATGAGGAATTTGCCCCATGAATGTTTCTGGAGGATTAGAGTAGCTCTCTCCGTAAATTTGATTAAACTCAAGATCGAAAATTTCAACGTGTTTTTTATTATAAGAGTTTTTATATTCAATCTTCAACTTTATAGACCAATTTTTATCTCTTTTATACGACTCAACCATGCTGTCTATGTAAAAGCCCAACTCATATTGTGGAGGAAATAAATTAAATCCGTTTTTTACAATTCCAATATCGGACAGAAGGTTATCTGATTGATTGAATATATTGTAATCTTTTAAAACATTTACCCTTACATTTTTTGCAACTCCTTCACCTATATTTTTAATGTACAACTTAAGTGTAGAGCTATCTTCTGTTGATTTTAAATAAGCAATTATATGAGGAGCCAATTTCTGTCTTCTGGTTTCTCTACTTTCCCACCATAGCATTAAACTTACAGTTGTGTAAATTACGGTGCTAACTGCAACAATAGTTGATAAAATTATCTCTGCTTTCATAATATATTATTTAAATGTAGCTAACTCAAAGTTATTCATTACTATCAGCTCCTACTTCTTTCTCCTCCTTCTTCTCAAACGACTCATTCAACACTGCCTGCATCAGCATCTCGGCATTGGCTTCACTCTTTGCAACTTCTTGTTCTAAAGCAGTGCATTTTTGCATAAAGGATTCTATTTTTTGCACTATAGCTTTTTGTTTACATCAATATAAATTAGTTGCACGAATATACAACTAATAAACCCACCATCAAACAAGAAATAGCTCATTGGAGGCTCTTATTTGGGCAGAAACGGAGTATGTATTGCCAAAACTAAAAGAGGGAATATAGGAAATGGGAATATCGGAAAGAAAAAAAGAAAGTGGTGGAGCTGTAGCGATGCTTCATTTAGCAAAGCACCCACCAACACATACTCACCAAGCCACCAACGTATTGCGGGGATTAAAAATTTAATACAGAGGCACTATTGGTAATGACATGCGCTAATTTGCAAGCTTTTAATTCATTTTTGTACGTGTACAAAACCGCTTTGTAAGCTGCAGAACAGCTTTTGTACGTGTACAAAACCTCTTTGTAAGCTGCAGAGCTGATTTTGTAGGTGTACAAAACCGCTTTGTAAGCTGCAGAGCTGATTTTGTAGGTGTACAAAATCGCTTTGTAGGCTGCAGAACTGATTTTGTAGATGTACAAAAGATGCTTTTCCACCAAAATTTTTACTTTGTGTGCAAAAAAAATGTGTCTACCATAAGAGAAAAATTAGAAGTTGATTAGAAGTTGAATGGGAAAAGAAGAAAAGCCACCTTGTAATTTATTTCGTTTTTTAAAGAAAACAGTTCACCCATTTGAAAATAAAATACAAAAGCAAAGAATTAACATCTAAAACCAAGAAAAGTTATCAACAATCCAAACCGTCAAAACTCTGATTGAATGACAGTTAAAAACGAATCGCACATTAATGTGAATATAGTATGAAAACTTCTGCTTAATATTGCATTAACATATGACATTTATACTTATCTTTGTTGTTAGGTGCTAGTGAGCATCTGAGATTATTACTCAAAAAAGTGTAATCTCATTCTTTGACATGCGAACAAACAGGCTGTTCACAACAAGTGAATAAGAGGTTACGCTATTGAGAAATAGTCTCCTATTTTATAAACATCCTAAATAGATATATAATGGATAATAATATTTTAAGAGTAAGTTTCTCAAGGCTAAATAAACTAGAAGTTCAAAATTTAGCTGAAAATGTAATTGCGATTGTGAGTAATCACAATCCGGAAGATCTCCAAATCAAAGAAATCTTTGATAAACTTGTGGAACTGAAACCTCAAATTGAACTCCTCATCGCTGGATATGCATCTCATTGGCTTACCCCTGAGATAAACAAATTGCGCAGAAAACGCAACGCACTTACACGTGGTTTGCTAGACAGGATAAGAACCATAGAAAATGGGGGAATAGAGGGTATGGAACAAGCTATAGAAATAGTAAAACCTACAGCAATTAAGTATTTACAAGGCTTATCTAAAAAAAGAGAAAAAACA
>CAZIUT010000182.1:0-3808 GCA_964542545.1 uncultured Dysgonomonadaceae bacterium
CGCTTACTCTCAAAATGGCGAAAAGCCAGAGCCAGAACGCATAAAAACAGGATTGTTAGGTGCTAAGGTTAGTCGCGATAAGTCAGGCTTCTTCCGTATCGATGAAATATTGAATGGCGCCAATTGGAGCAAACAACTTCATTCTCCATTGAGAGCTGTGGGAGTAGATGTGAATGAAGGTGACTATATTATTTCTGTTGACGGAGTTGCAGTAACTAATACAGATGACATTTATCAATTGCTTGTTGGCAAAGCCAACACTGAAGTGTTGCTTGAAGTAAACAGCAACCCTTCTGCATCGGGAAGTAGAAAAGTTTTGGTAAATACAATTGCTGATGAGTCGGCACTCTATTATCATAAATGGGTGCATGGTAATATTGACAAAGTAAGCGAGCAATCCGATGGTAAAGTTGGTTACCTACACGTTCCTGATATGGGCGTGGACGGATTGAATGAATTTGCCAAATATTACTATCCTCAATTGTTAAAAGAAGGGTTGATTATTGACGTTCGTGGTAATGGTGGAGGAAATGTATCGCCAATGATTATAGAGAGATTGATGCGTCAGCTCACTTATATGACTATGCACACTGGGCAAAAAGAAGGTGACCCAAATCCTGTGGGGATGCATGTTGGCCCGAAGGTAACCTTGTTAGACAAATACTCTGCATCGGATGGAGACTTATTTCCCTACCGTTTTCAAGTAAACAAAATTGGTAAAACAATTGGTACTCGCTCTTGGGGCGGTGTTGTTGGATATAGTGGCGCTATTCCGTTGATTGACGGAGGTTCTATCGTAACGCCATCTTATGCTCCATATGATAAGGATGGTAAGGAATTCATTATTGAAGGTCGTGGAGTTGTTCCAGATATTATTATCGAAAACGATCCAGCCGAACAATACAAGGGAATTGACGCTCAGCTCAACAAAGCCATTGAGATTGTATTAGATGAGTTGAAGAAAAATCCTGTGAAGTTGCCGCCTATACCAGCTTTTCCTGTGAAGACTGGTGAGTAACTTTATGAGGTTTCTTTATTAAGGGAGTAAATATAAAAAGAGGGTGTCCAATTAGTTTTGGTCACCCTCGTTCTTTTATATACTTGGTGCAAATATCTATCTGCCATTAATAAAGTTAATAGGCAACTTAGAAATTTATGATATACAATTCAAAAACATTGCGAAGGATTTGACTTTTATGCCTTATTCTTCTAACCTTGTGTCGTAGATTTGACATTTAACTCATATCCTTTCAATCCTGCCTCGTAGATTTGACAATTGACGGATACTTTTCAAATCACACATAGTATATTTCAACATTTTTGCATTGCTTTCAACACTTCAATAGGCTCAGTGACCGTTGATGTGTATGGGTGATGGAACATTTAATTTTTTGATCACTTTTACGAAAGCAGTTATCTTAGATATCGAATAGTCTTTTTAAATGCCTATCATATATGTTTTCTTCTACACATGCTCCAATAACATCTTCATATTTTACTAATAAGTTTGTGTACTCTTCACCCATTTCAGCGGCTACTTGATAGGCAACATGAATCAACTGTCTAAAGTTGGGGTTGTAATCAGCATGATTAGGAATATGACGAAGTGTATCAGCATATTTTTTACTCGTCCATTGGTTTACTTCTTCTTCTGTAGGTAATTGCGACTCATCTATATCAATTACATCGGCATAAGGAGCAGAAAGCTCCTCTTTACGATTCAAAGAGTTGGCATATATTTTTTTTGCTGCCTCTAAACCATCTCCTCCAGCAACTGCCAGACCAATAACCTCTTCTAGCCATGTTGTTCCTGCAGTTTTTAAATGTAGGCCTTTGTCATGCTTGTTAATACTATCAGCTATAATTGGATAAATAGAAAATTTATCACTACCCGAATGAACGCTTAGCTTCAACTCTTTAGGTAGTCCAAACTCTTTCACAGCAAAATCAATTACCATTAGGTCTTCTTCAAACTCTTTTGCAAACTGATCAAGATTGCCCACATAGTCGACTCCTTTGTTGAATCTACCTGTAAATTTAGGGGCTATTGTTTGCGCTGGAACTCCTTTATCTGCAAGCATTTTTAAGATAAATAGCATCTCAAGAGGTGTTTGTGGATTTTCCACTTCGTCCATCGATACCTCAGTGATAAAGTTGTCTTCACCCTTCTCTTTTTTCAGGTGTTCATAAATTTCTGAAGCTTGTTGGGTTGCAGCTAAGAAGTTATGAGCAATTTCCTCTACTATTTCTTTGGTTACTTCTAAGGGTTCTTTAATGCCAGGAACTTGTAGCTTGCCAATGTATTTATCACATGATGAAATAAAAGCATCAATATCTTCTTGTTTGCTCTCTTTGCCAATGAATGATGCCACATCTAATGTAAAGAAGTCAGAGACTTCAATAAATGGCTCAACTGTATTTAAGTTTATGTGATCGGCATCTACAAAGTACTTACCTTTAAAACCTAATGCTTTTACAGCATTGTCTGCTTCTATACGGGTGTCTTTGGGGTGCGATTTCACATACATGTGCTCGCGGTTAGATTTATTCCAAACAGGATTGATGTCTAGTCCTGTATTATATGCTTTCATTATTGCTCTTAACTGAGCTTTGCCTTGATGAGAGAATCTATCTCCTATACCAATGGTGTATTTACCTAGTTTCATGAGTTCTATATTTTAGGGATTTATAAATTTAAAGCTTGAAGAAGGTTTTATCTTTTCTTTCATTATCTTTTTCGACCAAAAAGAACATCTATTTATGCTATTTCTGTACTTTATATCTTATGCTTTACGAAGATAGTTGTTTTTTACAGAAAAGCTATGTGTCATTGTTGAAAATAAACATATCATTCTAAAATACTCTGATAAAAAGGAGTAAGGGCTTAAAGTGCCCTTTTTCTCCTTCTTTTCTTATCACATAAACTTATAATTTATTCCCACCATCATCCAAACACCTGGTTGAGGCAAGTTGCCCAAGTCTAGATATTCGGTGTTGAGCGCATTGTTGATGTTGGTGTAGAGGTTGATGTTCTTTAGCTTGTAGTTTACCTTCACGTCCAACAAGCTGAATGGTTTGTAAGGAGTAACTTCTGTTGGTTGTGAGTCAATATATTTCAAGTACGAGCCTGTTCGCTCTTGCCAGCGGAAGTTCCAGGTCATCGATAGGTTGCGCACTATATCGTGTTGCAAACTGGCGGTAAATTTATGGCGCAAATGATTGAGTGTGTAGTTCGAAATCAGATCATCGTCCACTAAATTTTGGTGCAGATACAGGTATCCAAGGGATAAACTATTTAATGGGCACGATTTCCCCAACAATTCTTTCAGATTCATATTGATGTTAGTCTCCACACCCCGCTTGTTTATCTTGGAATGGTTGCGACTTTCCCACAATGCTTCCTCGCTTGGTTTCACCCAATCGATTAGGTTGCGACCTTTCATATAAAATACGGTGATGTTACCATTTATCACTCGGTTTTGTAGTTTTACGCCCGCTTCCAAGGCTTCCGACTTCTCAGACTGCAAGTCGCTGTTGCCTGTGTGTGTTGCGGTTGTATAATACAAGTCTGTAAATGTGGGCATTCGCGTGGCTTTGTTCCACGATGCAAATAGGCTCACATGATCAGTTGCCCTAAACGAGGTGTTGATGGCCGGATAGAAATCAAACTTGTTGGGGTTGGCTGTATTGTGATTCAGTAATGCTCCCACAGACAAAGTCACATTATCGAACAAGAAGTTTTGCTCGGCAAAATAGTTGATAGCTGTGCGGTTGTCGCTCATTGTGTACTCATCGAAGGGTTCGTCCA
>CAZIUT010000183.1:0-3793 GCA_964542545.1 uncultured Dysgonomonadaceae bacterium
CATTCTACTTTCAAGCTACAATTGGGTTCTTTTGGCTCTTAGCATTTAGCTCTGCTACTCATGACATAGCCGCTGATGGGTTTTATATGATTGCCCTAAACGATTCTCAGCAATCATTCTTTGTGGGTATTCGCAGTACTTTCTATCGCCTTGCAATGATTACTGGACAAGGATTGTTGATTATATTAGCGGGAACACTTGAGATAATGACAGGTTCAGAACCCGTCATTCTAAACATCAAATCTTCACCTTTTTCTCAAACTGAAATAAGAATAGATCAACTACCTGAAATAATATCCAACAAAGATGAATCTACTTTTGTAGTTTATCCTGAAAACCTAGTAATCAACACCAATAAAATACCTGCTGACTCTTTGGTAGTAATAAAAAACAAGGCAGAAAACAGCAATCTTTCAAATGGTTTTATAAATAAAAGTGAAGAGCAAAAAAAACTAGAAAGTGGTAGCGCAAATAAATCGTGGTGGTCTGAAAACATAGCTACACCATTAGGTCTATATATAAAAAACAACTTCGGAGAGAAGCGAGAAATTGATAAATTAGACGATAATCTGGTAGGAAATGCATCTTTAGTTGCAATACGCTTGAGCAAAGCGCCTAAACAAGGAGATGAAATTGTTTTAAATACAACCTTATCGGAAGGAGATAAAAGCATATCATTAATTTCAGGAGAAAGACTGGTTTTCAGTTCAGATAACTGGAATAAACCAGCATATGCTCTTGTACAATTACACCCAAATTTAAATAAAGAAACATCAGCTACTTTTAAAGGTATATCTGGAAATATACCCTTAGCATGGAGCATTACTTTCTTCGTGCTTGCAGCATTGTTCATCGCCCTCTTTATATATCACAACTTTATTTTACCAAAACCTATATCCGATCAAGGTAGAGCTGCACACTCACCCTCTGATATTGCCAAAGAGTTTGGAGAAACATTCGTCTCCTTTTTCTCAAAAAAAGGAGTAGGATTAGCTATAGCCTTTATGCTTCTATATCGTTTGGCCGAAGCAATGTTGGTTAAATTAGCATCGCCTTTCTTAATTGATATAAGAGAGGTGGGAGGATTAGGCCTCTCTACTCAAGAAGTGGGAGTAGTATATGGTACAGTAGGAGTGATAGCGCTAACTCTTGGGGGTATAATTGGTGGTATAGTAGCATCACAAAAAGGATTGAAGTATTGGTTATGGCCAATGGCACTGAGCATTACACTACCCAATGCAGCTTATTTGCTTCTTGCTTATTTTCAACCCGAAAGCTTCCTTTGGATAAATGCTGCTGTAGCCATAGAGCAGTTTGGTTACGGGTTTGGCTTCACAGCCTACATGTTGTATTTAATTTACTTTTCACAAGGTGAACACAAAACTGCCCATTACTCCATTTGCACAGGCTTTATGGCACTGGGAATGATGATACCTGGAATGATATCAGGATGGATGCAAGAGTTAATGGGCTATACAAGTTTCTTTATATTTATAATGATTGCCACCATTCCAACACTTATTCTTATTCCATTCTTAAAAGTAGAGCCTGATTTTGGCAAAAGAATAAAAAATAATGAATTAAAATAAACAAGCCAATATTATGATAACTAGAAAACAACCTAATCGACTAATATCGTTAGATATACTTAGAGGAATTACCATTGCTGGCATGATAATGGTAAACAATCCAGGCTCGTGGAGTTCAGTCTATAGACCACTGAGACACGCAAGTTGGCACGGATTAACACCCACTGATTTGGTTTTTCCCTTCTTCATGTTCATCATGGGGGTATCAACATACATGTCGCTGCGTAAATACAACTTTAAATCTTCGAAAGAAAGTATTTGGAAAGTAGCGAAACGCACAATTTTAATATTCCTTATTGGTCTTGGACTAAATTGGTTTGGACAATTAAGCAGAGGGTTGGGAGCAGGTGAAAGCTTTGCTACAGCAGCAACCCACTTCGACACCTTACGCATATTGGGAGTAATGCAACGGTTAGCATTAGCATACGGATTTGCAGCCTTAATTGGATTACTCTTCAAAGCCAAACAAATAATATGGATAATTGCTACGCTACTCATTGGATATTTTCTGTTGCTCTTTTTGGGAAATGGTTTTGAATTATCGGAGCAAAACATCATTTCTGTAATTGACCGAAGCTTATGGGGCGAAGCCCACATGTATAAAGATTCTGGAATTGCATTAGACCCAGAAGGACTTTTGAGCACCTTACCTTCAATTGCACATGTATTGATTGGTTTTTTATTTGGTAAGATGATTGTAGAAACAAAAAACAACAACAAACGTGTGGAAAAAATACTAATATGGGGAACAGTGTTAGCTTTTGCAGGGCTACTATTGCAATACGGATGCCCAATTAACAAAAAAATATGGAGTCCAACTTTTGTACTCACTACCACAGGGTTTGCTGCACAGCTATTAGGCCTTTTGATTTGGATTTTAGATATAAATAAAAGAACTAAATGGAGTAGATTCTTTCATAGCTTTGGTGTAAACCCACTGTTTATATATGTGCTTGCTGGAATTATGGCTAATGCGTTTGGCAACATCAAAATAACTTATGCAGGCAAAGCCATTAGTCTAAAGGTATACGTACATTCAGTACTCATAAAACCATGGGCAGGAGCTTACTTTAGTTCATTAGTGTATGCTCTACTATTTGTGTTTTTATGTTGGCTGGTAGGGTATATATTATATAAGAGAGAAATTTATATTAAGATTTAATTAAGCATATAAACACATACTACAAAGAGAAAAATACAGGACAACACAATATGACAAAGCATAAAATATTAATAGCAGATAGCGGCGCAACCAAAACAGAGTGGTGCTTGCTGCAACATGGAGTGGTTGCATGTAGATTCAGTACAAAAGGCATCAGTCCTGTTTTTCAGACAAAAAATGAAATTTCTGAAGAAATAAAGAATCATGTTTATCTACAACTGAAAGATAAAATGCCTGAGGCTATCTTCTTTTATGGTTCAGGCTGCATACCCGAAAAGATTGAAATCGTGGAAAGTGCTATTAAATTATCCTTTCCAATAGATGATATAGATGTTTACAGCGACTTAATTGCTGCAACACACTCATTATGTGGCAAGGATCAAGGCATTGCTTGTATACTAGGAACAGGAAGCAACTCTTGCGAGTGGAATGGCAGAGAGATTACAAAACAAATTTCTCCACTCGGTTATATATTGGGCGATGAAGGAAGTGGAGCTTTTATGGGCAAACTGTTGGTGAGCGATATGCTAAAAAACCAATTGCCAGCAGAATTAAAAGAAAAGTTTATGAATCAATACAACTTAACTCCCGCTATAATTATTGAAAATGTATATCGGAAAGCTTTTCCAAGTAGATTCTTAGCAAGTGTTTCTCCTTTTCTATTGCAAAACATTGAGAATGATGCTATCAGAAATATTGTAAAAAAGTCATTTACAGATTTCTTCCATCGCAATGTGATGCAGTATGATTATAAAATCCATAATGTGAACTTTGTTGGATCAATAGCCCATTACTATGCTGCCACTCTAAAAGAAGTTGCGCTAGAAAACGAAATAACTATTGGAAAAATAGAACAATCACCTATGGAAGGGTTGATTGAGTATTACAAATTAAAATCTCTATAGCAAGAGCTAACAATTAGATATACAATTATGGAATTCATCAAAATAACAGAACAGGCCTCTATTTACGATAACCTTGAAAATAAATCCACTGTAGAGATTCTTACCGAAATAAACATCGAAGATAGAAAGATTGCATT
>CAZIUT010000184.1:0-3790 GCA_964542545.1 uncultured Dysgonomonadaceae bacterium
GATCCGTAGTCAGATACTCTATTCAGTTGAGCTACGGGGCCATTCCTTTATTTTTGTGACTGCAAAGATAGTACTTTTTATAAAATCTACAAACAAAACTTGAAGAACATTTCTATTATTTCTTCTCTCTAATACTAACAGCATCATTCTCAAGGTCAAAAACCTCATGATCGATAAGGAATCGCAACACAATTATTACCTTCTCACCATCTAAAGAAGAGGTCTTTACACTATCCACTAATTCATTTAACCGAATGCTCTTTGTCTCCGCAAAACTGTTTATCAAGAGTTCTCTAATTATACCATACTCATAATTTGATAGGCCAGATTTATTTTTTCGCAAACAAACATCACAAACTCCACAGTTCTTTGCTTTGCGTTCATCAAAGTAAGTTAGTAATATTCTGCTTCTACAAACCCTTTCCCTTTCAACATAATCAATCATGGCATCTATTCTTCCCTTAAATCTCTTTTTCCTTTTCTCATAAACTGATTTAGGTATATGCACATACTGATTCTCTTCTCTGGAGGTAGGATAGATAATAAAAGAAGTTTTCTTTTGTGGAACATAATTTATATATTTTGCTTTAGACATAGTTGTAAGCATTTCATAAACCTCTTGACGTGTTTTTCCTATTTTTGAACCTATAAAAGATTCGTCTATATACACATGATCGGTAAAAACACCTGTATAGCTACGCAGTATAACATGCACAAGTTGATCATACTCTTGGGTGAGGCGAAGCGTATACAACTCGTTGCGATAAACTTTAAATATTAAACGCGACCGATTATCCACCTCATCGGTATACTCGATATAGCCTGCTAATGACAATATCTTGAGTGCATGATGCGTTTGCAAGAGAGAGAGACGAAATGTGTTGCAAAACTCAGTTAAATTAAAGTCAAGTACCAAGCCATTGCCAGAGCCTGCTGCTATTTGATAATAGTTTGCCAAGCACTCATACACTCGCAGTATATGCTCTTTGGATGGGAAAGAATCTGCAACTCTCTTCTTTAGGTTGATGGTATCTTGTTTGTTCCAGAGGATTACTGCATACGATTTTTTTTCATCGCGCCCAGCCCTACCAGCCTCTTGATAATATTCTTCTAATGAATTGGGTAAATCCATATGGATTACCAAACGAACATCGGGTTTGTCTATACCCATACCAAATGCATTGGTAGATACAATAACACGGCAGGTATTATCCTTCCATTGGTTTTGCTTTACTATCTTCGCCTCATGAGAAAGACCTGCATGAAAATGACTTGCATTGATACCTTTTCTTACAAGTGCTTCTGCAACCTCTTTTGTTCCCTTTCGGCTACGCACATATACAATAGCTGTACCAGCAACAGAGTTAAGTATATTTATCAACTCTCCTATTTTGTTTTCACTGTACCTAACTACATAAGATAGATTTTTTCGTTCAAAGCTTTTGCGAAAAACATTTGGTTTCTCAAAAAGCAATTTCTCTTGAATATCAACAACAACTGCCTTAGTAGCTGTTGCTGTTAGAGCCAACAGTGGAACACCAGGAAGATGCTCTCTTATGTTTGCAATATTCAAATAAGATGGACGAAAGTCATATCCCCATTGCGATATACAATGCGATTCATCGACAGCTAGCATGCACACATTCATTGCACGTAGCTTTATCAAAAAAATATCAGAAGTTAACCGTTCTGGTGATACATAGAGAAACTTGAAGTTACCGAAAATGCAATTTTCAAGGGTTGTAATAATCTGCTCCCTCGACATACCAGAGTAAACATATGCAGCTTTAATACCTAGCTCTTTCAAATTGTCAACCTGATCTTTCATCAAAGCAATTAAAGGGGTAACAACTAAGCAAATTCCCTCCATTGCCATCACTGGCACTTGAAAAGTTAAAGATTTACCTCCCCCTGTAGGCATCAAGCCTAGCGTATCATTACCATCATAAACAGATTGAATAATCTCCTCTTGTAACGGCCTGAATGAAGTAAAGCCCCAATACCTCTGTAAGGTTTCATGAAATAGTTCAGACTGCATAGTACATTTCAAATTGTGAGAAACTTTTTTATAGTCTGTCTTATCAAACAGATAGTTTAATATCCTTAACCATTAATTGTGTGTAAGTATCGCCACTGTGTCTGTTTTTCTCAATTGTATAGCAAATATCTATTGGCTGATATTGTTTTATCTCATTAAAGAAACTGGCAAAGCCAAAAGCAATAGCCTGTATAGGCTCATCGATGGTTGCATCTATTAGCTCCATCTTTATATGCTGCAAGCCCCTACCAACCAATTTGCTCCCTCCATCATCAATCACCCCTCGTGTTAAAAACACGGGATTGCTATTATCAGGACCAAAAGGTGCAAACCTAGCTAAGCTTTCTACAAAATTATCTGTAATAGAAGATAGAGGCATTTCTAAATCTACAAGCAGCTGTGGACGTATTGTACCCACTTCTATTTCATCGAACGATATAGCTTCGAAGCGCCTTTTAAATTCTGGAAGATGTTCTTCTTTCATCGATAATCCAGCAGCATAAGTGTGCCCACCAAAGTTGTCTAATATATCGCGACAAGACTCAATTGCCTTATACACATCGAACCCATGCACAGACCTTGCAGAGCCAGAAATCATCCCGTTTGATTTAGTAAGTACAATTGCTGGCCTATAGTAACGCTCAGTAAGCCTAGAAGCAACTATACCAACTATACCTTTGTGCCATGTTTCATCGTATACTACTATTCCTTTAAGAGATTCAATATTTACATGATTATCGATATAGTTAATGGCCTGTTTTGTTATTTTTTTATCAAGTTCTCTTCTATCTTCGTTATACTTATCAATGCTTTTTGTTTTTATGCGTGCCGACGTCATGTCGGTTGATAAAAGCAATTCCACAGCCTCCTTACCATTCATCATGCGCCCCGACGCATTGATGCGTGGACCAATTTTAAAAACAATATCTTCCAATGTAAGCTGTTTTCTATTCAACCTACAAATATCGATAATTCCTTTCAGTCCAAAATTAGGATTCGAGTTAAGTTGCTTTAGCCCATGATACATGAGTATGCGATTCTCGCCCGTCATAGGAACTATATCTGAGGCAATACTTACAGCTACCATATCTAATAGATTTGTTATCTCTGATAGTGGCAAATTATTACGTATGGAGAATGCTTGCACAATCTTAAAACCTACCCCACACCCCGACAGTTCAGAATAAGGATAGATAGAATCTACTCTTTTTGCATTAACAACTGCTACTGCTTTCGGCAATTGCTCATCGGGCATGTGATGATCACCAATAATAAAATCAATACCTTTCTCTTTGGCATAATCAATTTTAGTGATAGCTTTTATACCACAGTCAAGGGCTATGACAAGCTTCACACCAGTTTCATGAGCATAGTCAACACCTTGATACGATATACCATATCCTTCGTCGTATCTATCAGGGATATAATAATCTATATTATTGGTAAACCTGCGTAAAAACTTATAAACCAAAGCCACAGCAGTTGTGCCGTCCACATCGTAATCTCCATAGATGAGAATTCTCTCTTTATTACCTATAGCCTTTTCAATACGCTTTACTGCAAGGTCCATATCTGGATACAGAAACGGGTCATGCAAGTTTGCCAAATCAGGCTTAAAGAAGTCAAAAGCTTTTTCTTTTGTATCTATATTTCTTTGCACCAGCAATTTGGCTAAATAAGGGTCAATTGATAATTCGTCTGTTAGTATTTCTTTTTTATCCTGTTGTTCGTTTGTTAGGGTTAAAAAATTCC
>CAZIUT010000185.1:0-3782 GCA_964542545.1 uncultured Dysgonomonadaceae bacterium
ACAGCAAATATATCGTATATCTCATGCAAGTCGACCTTCTTTTTCTCCATTTTATTCCAAATAGAGTAGACAGATTTAACACGAGCTCTCATCTCATACTCAATATCCATCTTGTTTAGCTCAACCAAAACAGGCTTTGCAAAGTTGTCATATATCTTATTTCGCTCGTCGGCAGTTTCCTTTATTTTAGCTGTAATATCAGTAAAAGCGTTGGGGTGCTCATATTTAAAACAAAGCTCTTCTAACTCTGTTTTTATAGCAAACAGACCTAAACGATGAGCCAGTGGGGCATAAATATAATTTGTTTCGCCAGTAATTTTATATTGTTTGGCTGGAGCCATTGAAGACAAAGTGCGCATATTATGCAAACGGTCTGCAATTTTTATAAGTATCACCCTAATATCGTTAGACATGGTAAGCAACAGCTTCCTAAAATTCTCTGCTTGTGCAGAAACATTGCTACCAAACATACCGCTCGATATTTTGGTGAGACCATCAACAATGCGAGAGACCCTTTCACCAAAAATCATTTCTATATCCTCGACAGTGTAATCTGTATCTTCTACCACATCATGAAGCAATGCAGCAGAAATTGAAGTTGAACCCAACCCTATTTCTTTAGACACAATACGAGCTACTGCAAGAGGATGCATTATATAAGGCTCACCAGATCTACGACGAGACCCCTTATGGGCTTCATATGCAAGGTTAAATGCTTTGGTTACAACATCAACTTTCTTACGGTGGTTAGACGAAAGATAATCATCAAGAAGACCTTGAAACTCATCTTCAATCATTTTATTTTCATCCAATATTTTGTTCTCTTCGCTCATATCAAAAAAATAGAAAATCTTGCGATTCTATGCAAGATACAGTATTGTTAATTGTCTTATACGAAGTTACAAATAAATCTTCGAAATACGTAAAAAGCTTATTAATTTTCTCTTGTTTCATGTTAATACTTATACTTGAAAAGAAACTTGCTACTATTTCTCACCAATTCATTTATTACTGAATATGCGAAAATGTAAATTATATAGATAATTACATGAGCTTTGCTGTTGTAAAACCCAAATACAAATAATAAAAACGCCATTCGAATCCTTTATAAAGAGGTATCGAACAACGTTTTCAAATAAATTTATTTTTAATCAACCTTGGTTATTGATGTTCATCGCGTAGAAGGTCGTTCACAGTTTTCACAGGATTGAATGTAATGATTGGAACCTCTACAAAAATTGTACTCCAATCACTCATAGCCCCGTTCCATAAACCTGGTAGTTCAAGAGCTTTCAGTGCCCTTCCGCTGCTTGACTTCAAAGAAATGAACCCTGTGTTTTTATCAACAAAACTAAGTAAATCAAATTTCTCGCCTTTTCTATTCTTTATAGCACAAACCAAATCTACAGGATTAAAATGAGTTGCTTTATCTGCAAGGCTAGCAGCTGTTTCATCATCAATTTGTGAGCTCTCTAAAATTTGCGGAGAGAAACTGCCATCAGGATTTTCCACAATAAAAGGTCCGCCTCCTGGCTCACCTTCGTTGCGAACCATGCCACAAACTCTAACCGGACGATTTAATTTACCAATCATATATTTAACTAGCGACTCTTCTTTATCATCCAACAAGTTATCGTTTTCAGTAAACAAGTCCTTCTCTATAAAACCTTTTATTTCAACAAGGTCAGCATCAGTGTAATCTCCCGACTCCAACTTATTTAAATAGTTGAATATCTTCTTCTGAATATCTACCAATATACCCGCCAGCATCTTCTTATTTAAAATATCACTCTTTTTATAGCTATCAGGCACAACATTATCAATATTTTTAACAAAAACAATGTCAGACTCCAAATCATTCAAGTTCTCAATGAGTGCACCATGACCTCCTGGACGAAACAATAATACACCTTCTTCCACAAAGGGCTTGTTGTCCATATCCACAGCTATTGTATCAGTCGAAGGTTTTTGAATACTAAAAGAAACATTGAAATGAGCATCCATTTGTTTCTCAAGTTCGTCTCTTTTTTCATTGAACAACTCTTTAAATAGTTCTTCGTGATGCGGAGATATTGTAAAATGTACATTTACATTATTGTTGTTATCTTTGGCATACATTGCACCTTCCACCAAATGCTCTTCCATGGGTGTTCTCTTTTTATCAGCATAACTATGAAACAGCAACAAGCCTTTTGGCAAATCCCCATAGTGAAGACCATCTTCGCTCAAAAGCGAGCTTACCACCTCTTTATATTTTCCCTCCAACATGAGTTTGTCAATTGTATTACCGTGAGCTTTAACACAAACTTTATTCAACTCATCGTAAAAAGCAAACAAACGAATATTTTCGAAAAAGTCTTTTTCAAAATCAGTAGTTGGCACATCATTATCATTTTCAAGAAACTCAAAAAGGTCTTTAAACATTCTACTTGCTGCACCAGATGCGGGTACAAACTTTGTCACCTTTTTGTTGGTAGATAGAAAGCCTTCCCACTTCGACACATATTTTTTCTGAGCATCAGCATCTAATTTAAGCACACCACTATCAATAGAAGCTGGTGTTTTAATATTAAGAGCTGGATAGCCTTTTTCAAAATAGCGCAACTGCTCACCAATTCTCTCTTCAGAAATTCCTTTCTTCTTTAATTGGTTCTTGTCATCGGATGTAAAAATATAAGCCATAATTGATAAGTTTATAATATTAAATGCAAACTAAGTTAGTTATTACTTCCAAAGTTAATAAAATTATTATTATAAAAAAGAAATGTTATTACCAACAGTTACTTCTCATAAATTAAATATTGTGGTACATTATTTGCAGTTGTGTAGTAGATGCACTTACAACATCTGACATTTCGTCATACATAATGGCAGTTTTATCTTTGGCATCAATTTTGAAGTTATAGAAATAGAAACATATTAAAACAAAACAATTTAAATATAAATAGTATGGGAAAGATAATAGGAATTGACTTAGGAACAACAAACTCTTGCGTTTCGGTAATGGAAGGTAACGAACCTGTTGTAATTAGTAATAACGAGGGAAGACGCACTACCCCATCCATTGTTGCATTTGTGGAAGGTGGAGAACGTAGAGTAGGTGATCCTGCAAAACGTCAGGCAATAACCAACCCTGAGAAAACAGTGTACTCTATAAAAACATTTATGGGAGAAACTTTCGACCAAGTGCAAAAAGAGACAGAACGTGTATCATACAAAGTAGTAAAGGGTGACAACAACACACCACGTGTAGATATCGATGGAAGACTATATACTCCACAGGAGATTTCTGCAATTATATTACAAAACTTGAAGAAAACGGCTGAAGACTACCTAGGACAAGAAGTAACAGAAGCTGTAATTACGGTACCTGCATATTTTAGCGATGCACAGCGTCAAGCTACAAAAGAGGCAGGCGAAATTGCTGGACTTACAGTACGTCGTATTGTAAATGAGCCTACGGCTGCTTCATTGGCATATGGTCTTGACAAGAAACACAAAGACATGAAAATTGCTGTGTTTGACCTTGGTGGTGGTACTTTTGATATCTCTATCCTTGAGTTAGGCGATGGTGTATTTGAAGTAAAATCTACTAATGGTGATACTCACCTTGGTGGTGACGACTTTGACCACAAAATTATAGACTGGTTGGCCGAAGAGTTTTTGAAAGAAGAACGCATAGACCTTCGCAAAGACCCAATGGCACTACAACGCTTGAAAGAAGCTGCAGAGAAAGCAAAAATTGAACTTTCTACAGCTACAAGCACAGAAATAAACCTACC
>CAZIUT010000186.1:0-3768 GCA_964542545.1 uncultured Dysgonomonadaceae bacterium
AGGAAAAACTTCATACTTTTGCACAGATTAAATAGATTATACAAATTTTTTGAATCAAATGATATTAAACCGGTTTTATTACTGTTTTGCGCTTCTAGCCACTATATTTCTTCTGAGTTCATGTTTGAATTCAGACGATGATAATGCAGAGTATGAATACTCGTCGGACGCACAGATTATTTCATTAAAGCTTTCTTCATCAGAAGACTCCTTAAATATTCTACAAAGTGTAGTTTTTTCAATAAATCAGGTGGCGTCTTCTCCAATTATATTCAATAGAGACTCACTCCCATATCTTTTTGACGTTTCAACGGTGAAGATGGATGTGGCAACTAATGGTGCAAGTGGGATAAAGCTGCATTTGGTTAGCTCTGATGGTCCTGATAGTACATATATTTGGAATATGACAGACTCTGTGATGATAAAGAAACTAAAGCATATACAAGTGTATGCTCAAGATGGTACAACAGAAAAGTTGTACACTTTGCAGCTAAATACACATCAACAAGATCCAGATACAATATTTTGGCAAAATGTAAAAAACAATTACATAGATACACCAATAGATCAAGTAACAGTTTCCAGCGCAAATAGCTTCTTTACATATTATACTACAAGCACAAGCGTTGGCCTTTCTACCTCAGCTATTGCTGACGGTGCGTCGTGGTTTGAGCAACCTTTAAGTGGATTGCCACAAAATGTTGTTTTGAGTTCTATTCAAAATGATGTTATTGACGGAACAGAAAAATGGTATGCTTTAAATGCTAATAATCTTGTTTATCTCTCTGACAATGGAGTTAATTGGGAGAGGCAATTACTTGATTATTCGGTTAAATCTGTTTTAGGTAAAATGCCCTCGCTATCTGACGAAGCAGGAGTTAAAGACTCAATCTTGGTTGTGTTGAAAGATGGAGAAAAGTATAAGTTTGCCAAGACAATAGATTTTTCGTCTGTGCATATTTTGAATGAAATTCCTTCAGGTTTCCCTGTTGATGGCTTTACATCAACAGTAGTGAAAGATTCGCTCATTTACACAGCCAAGTATTTAGTAACAACGGGCGGTAAAGATATAAATGGTTTAGTGAATAGAGATGTTTGGTTGTTGCAAGAAAAAGGTAATAAAATAACATCGTTATCTAAACGACTAAATTTTAATGTGACAGGTTCATCGCTGTTTTACTATGACAATAAAGTGTATCTACTAACCCCTAACCATCGTACTTCTAACTTTAGTGAAAATGTGTTTTACACATCTATTAATTATGGAGTGTTTTGGGAAAAAGCTAATAGTAAACAGTCGTTGCCAGCAGAGTTTTTATATAGAAAAAATCAGTCGGTAAGTGTTGATAACAAAAACAACATTTGGATATTTGGAGGATCATTATTTAATGAGTCTCAATTGGTTGAGGTTTGGAAAGGGCGTATCAATAAATTGTTTGTAAAATAACAACTCTTTAATTGAGTGTCAAGCTTTTGCATAAAAAGCAATTGCAATAATAATAAAATAAACGAAGGACAAATAGAGCATGTCTTTATTAGAGAAAATAAATAAGAGCAAAGTACCCTCACACATTGCCATTATCATGGATGGTAATGGGAGGTGGGCTATAGAACGTGGCTTAGATAGATCTCGAGGACACCAAGAGGGCGTTGTGGCTGTTCGTAAGACGGTAGAGGCTGCAATTCATGCTAATATAGATTTTCTTACAATTTATGCTTTTTCTACAGAAAATTGGAAAAGACCTGCCGAAGAAGTGGATGCATTGATGGAGCTAATGGTTCATGCCATTGTGAAAGAAACGCCTGACCTTATAAAACAAGGGGTTCGCTTGCTTACAATTGGAGATTGCGAAAGATTGCCACACAAAACGAAGAATGCGCTTAAAGAGTGTGTGCAGCAAACCAGCGAAGGTAAAGCTATAACGTTGGTGTTAGCGCTTAGCTATTCGTCTAAATGGGAAATAACGCAAGCATTAAAAAACATGATTGATGATGTTCAAAGCAATCAATTGTCAAGTGAGGATTTGGATGAAGAGATAATATCTAGTTATTTAAACACTAATGGAATTCCAGACCCTGACTTACTCATACGTACAGGAGGAGAGCAGCGTATAAGCAACTTTCTTCTTTGGCAATTGGCTTATACAGAGTTATACTTTACAGATACATATTGGCCCGATTTTAACTCAGAGCATTTGTACAAAGCTATTACTGACTTTCAAAGCAGAGAAAGAAGATATGGCAAAACAAGTGAACAGATAAAAGAAGAGCAAAGAAATAAATAAAACATCCTGTAACAACATAATACAGAGAAACGAAAAAAACAAACAATGTTGAGAAAAGCATTTATTAGTATAATGATATTTTGTTTTGCCTTTCAGGCAAATATATTTGGGCAGATAACTTCTGAAGAAAACCCTTCGTTATCAACTAACGCCACCAATGACAGTATCATTATGTCGCCAGCAATTAACTACACAGCAACTTCTAAGAAATATACTATTGAAGACATAAAAGTTACGGGGCTTGAAGGAACTATGTATGAAGAACAAGACTTTGTGATGGTTAACTTTTCGGGGCTATCAGTAGGACAACAGATACAGATTCCAGGAGAGGAAATTACTAATGCTGTTAGTAGGTTTTGGAAACAGGGATTATTCGCTGATGTGAAAGTTCTGGTAGAAAAAATTCAAGGAGACAAAGTTTGGCTTGAAATAAGACTTACAGGCCGCCCTCGTATTTCAGATATTCATTACTCGGGTATGAAAAGAGGTGAGCGGAATGATATAGAAGAGAAAATTGGAATGGTAAAGGGAAATCAAATCACACCAAACCAAGTTGATAGGGCTCAAACAGTTATTGAAGCTTATTTTGCTGAAAAAGGCTTTGGCGATGCTGAAGTGAAAATTATGGAGAAGCCCGACCCAGAAGGTATGAATCAGGTGTTTCTTGATATTACAGTAGATAAGAAGGAGAAGATAAAAGTAAATAGTATAAACTTTTACGGAAACGAAGCTTTAAAAGATAGCAAGTTAGCTTGGACAATGAAAAAAACCAACGAGAAGGGAAAGCTTATTAATTTGTTTAGAACTAAAAAGTTTGTTGAGGATAACTATGAAGCAGATAAGAAAAGTATATTAGAAAAATATCACGAGTTAGGTTATAGAGATGCTGAGATATTATGGGACTCTGTTTATCGTCACGATGATAAAACAGTAAACATCGATATTAAAGTTGATGAAGGGTCTAAATATTATATTCGCAACATACAGTGGGTTGGAAATACTCAGTACAATTCTGCTCAACTTGATAGAGAGTTGAATATGAAGCCTGGTGATGTTTACAATCAAAAGAAATTACAAGAACGTCTTATAACTGACGAAGATGCTGCAATAAACATCTATCAAAACAATGGATATCTTTTTTCTAATATCGATCCTGTTGAGGTAAATATCGTTGCTGATTCTGTAGACTTAGAACTGCGTGTAATGGAGGGTAGTAAAGCAACTATTAGACGTGTTAATATACGCGGTAATGATAGGCTTTATGAAGATGTTGTTCGTAGAGAGTTACGCACCAAACCAGGTGCAGTGTTTAGCAAAGAACAATTGATTCGTTCTATCAGAGAAATTGCACAAACAGGTCACTTCGACCCAGAGAATATGCAGCCCGATGTTGTACCTGATCCAGAAGCTGGAACAGTAGATATTACTTATGATTTAGTTTCTAAAGGAAACGACCAGATTGAATTTTCGGCAGGGTGGGGTA
>CAZIUT010000187.1:0-3701 GCA_964542545.1 uncultured Dysgonomonadaceae bacterium
ATTTTGGCGGATACAATTACAAAGAAGGTAAAAGTATTGGAGTTCATATTGAGCCGGGTCCTGATGGAGGAATTGTTGTTTTAGACGATACTACCATTTTCGACAAGGCTCTTTCTATTTTAGGACTGGATGATTATCCCGTTTTTAAAGAAAGCCAAGAAGAAAGTAAGACAGAATAGATTATCTTATTTGAGATTTTCTATTTGTGTGTGTTGGTTTAGCCCTTCAGTACTGTTCACGAGAATACTCAAGGTTTGCGAGTGCAAATTAAATCTTCTTCTTGTTAAGTATTAATGTGGGTAAGCCAACACATTTTTAATTGTAGGATGTCTAATCTTCTATGTTTTATTTTTCTTTTATTCCATTTTAAATCAACCCATTTTAAATCAAACTCAAAATATGAAAAACAAAGATGATAACAAAGACAAATTGGTTACGGTTGCAATTCATACCTACCAAAAGGCTCAAATATTGAAAAGCATTCTCGAATCGGAGGGAATTGATGCTTATACACATAATGTAAATTTGCTACAACCTATGGTTTCGGCAGGCGTAAGAGTTAGAATTAACGAAGTTGACCTGCCTAGAGCATTAGATATTATTGAGAACGTTTCTTTTGACGAGCTGCATGAAGAAAAAGATCCTGAAAAGGAAAAGAAGAATGAAATATTGGTGCCTGTTGATTTCTCAGAATTTACATTAAAGACGTGCAAGTTTGCTTTTGGTTTAGCAAAAGAAACTAACTGTAGTATTAAATTGATGCATGTGTACTTCTCATCATTTTATCCTGCAAGCATACCTTTTGGCGATACTTTCTCTGTCCAACCTAAGGTAGAGGGTATGTATAAGGGTATTTATGAAAATGTAGAGGGAGAGATGAAAAATTTGATAAGTAAGTTGAATGCTAAAATTGCAGAAGGTGTTATACCTGATGTGCATTACTCTTATACTCTTCGCGAAGGTTTGCCAGAAGAGGAAGTGGTAGACTATTCTAAGAAAATTAACCCATATGCTATTGTAATGGGTACACGGGGTAGTAATAAAAAAGATCAGGATTTAATTGGGAGTGTAACTGCTGAAGTAATAGAAGGATGTAGAACTCCCATTTTTGCAATACCTGAAAATTCTTCGTTATGTTGCCTTTCTACAATTAAAAATATTATCTTCCTTACTAATTTTCAAGAGCGAGAGTTTCTTGCACTTGCAACGCTTATGGATTTTATAAAAAACTATCCAATTATGGTTTCATTTGTTCATGTTGCTAAAAAAGAAGATCGTTGGAATGAAATAAAGCTTACTGGATTAAAAAACTACTTTAAGGAGCATTATCCTAATACTCAAACAGACTACACAGTAGTTGATGGTAATGAGGGGATTCTTGAAGCTCTAGAGAAGTTTGTAAATGAGAATACAATTGATATGATTTCATTGTCCAGTTCTCCTAGAAGTATCTTTGCACGAATGTTTAATCCTGGTATAGCAAGACGAATGCTTTTTCACACAAACACTCCTATGCTGGTTATTAAGTCTTCTACAAGATAAAAAGATAACTTTTAATATTTAAAAGAGCCCCCAGATTTTTTATTCTAGTGGCTTTTTTCTTTTATAGTTTTATGTTTTTTAAAAACTCTTCTGCTTTATTTAATGAAGTCAGTTTCCCTACATCTACCATATACTTATCTTTAGCTATATAAGCGCAGACAGGGTTATTGTCACAGATGGACAAGTAAAAATTAATGATTGAAAATTTATCTGGGAAATCTCTCATCAAAGATATTGCTTTCCCAGATAAGACGTGAATACCAAAAAAAGCAAGCTTGTGATGATTTATAGAATTGTAGTCAGAAGAAGAGATTTTTTGCCCATCTTTTTCATTAATCCATCCTTTCAAGTTATTCTTATGGTCGAAAAATAGATATCTCGATGTATTTCTCTCATTTACTACCAATGTTGCCATTGATTTATTATGGATGTGGTTGTTATAGACTGCAGACAGATCCACGTCAGATATGATGTCGGCATTGTGTATAAGAATAGACTCATCTTCATCGAAAAACCACGATGCTTTCTTTACTGCTCCACCTGTATCAAGTAGTTTTTCTCGTTCGTCTGAAAATTCAATTCGAATACCAAAATAGTTCTTCGACTTAATAAAATCGATGATTTGATCTCCAAAATGATGAATGTTTATAATTATCTCATTAAAACCTTGATTTTTCAACTTTAGAATCACATGCTCTATAGCAGGCTTCTCCAATATTGGCACCAAAGCTTTGGGTCTATCATTAGTAAAAGGTTTTAATCTGGTGCCGAGTCCTGCAGCTAAAATCATTGCTTTCATAAAGTGTAGAGTCATAATAGCACTTATATTGCTAGCTATTAATTAATATTGAGTTAAATGGTTATTTATCTTTTCTTAAATACTTGTTGCAAGTTTTGTTCACGATGAGTGAGTGAAACCTTCACTCCAAACTTTCTAGAGATGTGCTCAGCAATTCTTTGTGAGGCATACACCGAACGATGTTGCCCACCTGTACAACCAAATGAGATCATCAAATGGGTAAAACTTCTATCTATATATCTTTTCACATGGCTATCTACTAGTTTGTAAATAGACTCAAGATAAATATCCATTTCTCCGTCTTCTTTAAAGAACTCTATAACAGGCTCATCAAGTCCCGTAACATTATTGTAACGTTCAAATTTACCGGGATTATTAATTGCCCTGCAATCAAAAACATAACCACCACCATTTCCAGAGGGATCAGACGGAATTCCTTTTTTATAAGCAAAACTCGTTACGCGGACTTCCAATTCATCCTTTCTTGTATCAGCAAATTGTTTCAGATTAATCATCTCGTGCATTAATTTGCATAAATAGGGATATTGAGGAAAGTCAGATTTCAGTATTTCTCGCAAGTTGTTGAGTGCAAAAGGAACACTTTGAAGAAAGTGAGGTTTCTTCTCAAAATAGCCTCTAAAACCGTAAGCACCTAGCACTTGCAAAGTTCTAAACAGTACAAAGTGACGCAACTGCTCTAAGAAATAGTCCTTATTCACAGGATAGTGTTTGTTGAGTGCTCTGATATAGGTGTCAATTAGATCGTAGCGAAGCTCTTCGGGGTAGTTTGCTTTGGCTTGCCACAGAAACGAAGCTACATCATAGTAAACAGGTCCTTTTCTACCACCTTGAAAATCTATAAAGTAGGGCTCTTCATCAATTAGCATCACATTGCGTGATTGAAAATCACGATATAAGAATGTGTCCGTATTATCTTCAAGGAGCTTTTGAGCCATACGCTCAAAGTCGTCTTCCAATAAGTTTTCTTGAAACTCCATTCCTGTAGTTTTAAGAAAGCTATATTTGAAGTAGTTCAAATCCCAATAAATAGATCTTTCGTTAAATTCTGGCTGAGGGTAGCAAACCTCAAAGTTGAACTCTTTAGCACCTTCAACCTGAAAGTCTGCAAGCTTTGCAATGGTTTTATGCAGTAACTCTTTCTCTCCATGACTAAACACTCCTGTATTACGACCAGCTTTTATTGCGTCAAAAAGCACAGCATCTCCTAAGTCTTCTTGAATGTAGTAGAGCATATCCTTTGAAACCTTGAGTACTTTAGGCACATTTAGTTTTCGCACGTGAAAATGCTTGGCTAATTCAATAAATGCATTGTTTTCTTCTTTCGATTGTCCGTATACTC
>CAZIUT010000188.1:0-3700 GCA_964542545.1 uncultured Dysgonomonadaceae bacterium
TATGTATTGTCAGATTTTGGCGATTTTATGAGAACTGGAGCAAACACAGGTGAAGAAGATGATACTAATTTAGACAATGTATCGATAGATTTAGATATCTTTGAGGGATACACAAAAGGCTATTTAGAAAACGCTGCTTCTTTTTTAACCGAAGTTGAGGTGAATAATTTAGCTTTCGGTGCAAAACTGCTAACTTATATGCAGACTGTTCGTTTCTTAACAGATTATCTCAATGGTGATACATACTATAAGGTAAAACACAAAGAGCACAACTTAGAGCGTACTTTGGCACAATTTAAATTATTGGAAAGCATGGAAGATAATTTTGATAAAATGCAGAAAATTGTTTCAGAAGCGGCTGCTAAAAACTAGATTATTATCAAATAATTGATGCTTTAAACCGTACTCTCATAAATAATTAATTAAAAATGAAAGCAAGTAAAGAAAAAACAGTATCTTTGCGGCGCTTTATTATAAAAATTAGACGTGGCAAAATATAGTCAATACAAAATCGATTTAGAAAACTTACCTGATGAAACAACTTCTTATTCGTATGAGTTGAGTCAGAAGTTCTTTGATGCAATTGACCACGAAGAAGTAAGAAAGGGTAATGTAAAAGCAGAACTCGCAGTTAGAAGAACAGTTGATGCATACGAATTTGATTTCCATCTATTTGGAACAGTTCAAATTCCATGTGACAGATGTTTAGATGAAATGAATCAAGAAATTGATACAACAAATCGTTTAGTTGTGAAGCTTGGTGAAGAATACTCAGAAGAGACCGATGAATTAGTAATTATTCCCCAAGATGAGGGAACTATCAACATTGCATGGTATTTATATGAGTTTATTGTACTCAACATTCCTATGAAACATGTTCATGAGGTTGGCAAATGTAATAAAGCAATGACATCTAAATATCGTAAGCATCAAGCTGTACAAGTTTCAGACGAAGAAGACGATGATTTAGATAATGATTTGAACGAAGAGGATTTTTCAACCGATTCGTCAGAAGAACAATATACAGACCCGCGTTGGGACGAATTGAAGAAGCTGAAATAAATAGATAACTATAATATAAAACGATAAAATTATAATATAAAATGGCACATCCAAAGAGAAGACAATCAAAAACAAGAACTCGTAAAAGAAGAACCCACGATAAAGCAGAAATGCCAACATTAACTATATGTGGAAACTGTGGTGCATGGCATGTTTACCACCAAGTATGTGGTGAGTGTGGTTACTATAGAGGTAAATTAGCAATCGAAAAAGATTTAGTGTAAGATATACTAACCTTTAGATTTACAACAACTTATAAATAACCCTGAAGAATGAATTGTTTTATTTTTCAGGGATTTTTTATTATCTATATGTTTTTCTGATGAAAGAGTTAAATGCTGTAATTACAGGTATAGCGGCTTATGTACCTGATGATATTCTTACAAATAACGATATTGCGAAACTTGTTGATACTAGCGATGAGTGGATAACTACACGTGTTGGTATTAAGGAGCGTCGTGTATTAAGAGGCGAAGGTAGAGGAGTATCGTTTATGGGCAGTAAAGCTGTAGCAGAACTTTTAGTGAAAACTAAAACAAAGCCAGAAGAAATTGATGTAGTTATTTTTGCAACCACAACTCCAGACCACTTGTTTCCATCCGCAGCTTCAATGGTAGCTGAGTCAAATAATATAAAAAACGCCTTCTGTTTTGATATGCAGGCAGCATGTTCAGGTTTCATATTTGGACTAGAAATGGCATCAAATTTTATTAAAAGCAACAAGTACAAGAAAATTATATTAGTTGCAGGCGATAAAATGTCATCAATAACCAATTATTCAGATAGAAACACAGCTCCACTGTTTGGTGATGGTGTGGGTGCTGCTTTGTTAGAGTCTACCGAAGAAAAGCTGGGTGTAATAGATGTTATATTGCGTACAGATGGGGTAGGCTACCCACACCTTAAAATGAAAGCTGGTGGTTCAAAATATCCTTCATCGTACAACACAATAGACAATCAAGAACATTCTGTATATCAAGAGGGTAAAGTTGTATTTAAATATGCAGTATCGTCTATGGCAGATGTTTCTGAAGAAATTGTGAAAAAAAACAGTCTAACAATCGACGATATCAATTGGTTTGTACCACATCAAGCAAATATGCGCATCATAAATGCTGCTCAAAATCGTTTGAAAATACCAAAGGAGAAAGTGATGGTAAACATACAAAAGTATGGTAATACTAGTGCAGCAACAATTCCTCTGTGCTTGTGGGAGTGGGAGAATAAGCTTAAAAAGGGAGATATCATTATTCTTTCAGCCTTTGGTGCAGGGTTTAGCTGGGGAGCTGTTTATCTCAAATGGGGATACAACGCACAATAGAGAGAAAAGAGAAATTTTTTTACGTGTGAATGTGTTGTACTATTCAAAACTAGTTTATTCCTTTGTTAATTTTGAATCGCCTTAAATACGCAATACATTTGTTTGATATATACAGTTTGTAGCGTCATAAAACATACAGCAAAAGACGAGAAGAGTGTGATAATCTTAGCTCGTCAAGCCACATTAAATATGCATGTTCTTTTAAAGACTTTGTATAGTATATAATTATCACGCTTATTTTTAGTTATATTTGTAACTAAATTACAGAAATAAAAGTACATGGAAGAAAATAAACATCATTCAGGTTTTGTAAACATTGTTGGAAATCCTAATGTGGGCAAATCCACACTCATGAATTTGTTGGTTGGAGAGAAGATATCTATCATCACCTCAAAAGCTCAAACTACTCGCCATAGAATTATGGGTATAGTAAATACGCCAGAGTATCAGATAGTATATTCAGACACTCCTGGAGTATTAAGGCCAAATTATAAATTACAGGAGCAAATGCTCAACTTTTCTCTCTCTGCACTTCAAGATGCCGATGTGTTGCTCTACATGACAGATGTAGTTGAAACATTTGACAAGAATGACGATTTTATAGCAAAAGTTCAAAAACTTGACCAACCAGTTTTGTTGTTGATAAATAAAATTGATTTAACTACACAAGAGCAGCTAGAAGAATTAGTGGCAGAGTGGAAAGAATTATTGCCAAAAGCAGAGATATACCCAATTTCGGCACTCAGCAACTTTAGTGTAGATATTGTTAGAAAACGTATTATAGAGCTGTTACCAGTTTCACCTCCTTATTTTGAGAAGGATGCTCTTACAGATAAGCCTGCTCGTTTCTTTGTAGCAGAAATAATTCGCGAGAAAGTTTTGTTGTATTATCAAAAAGAGATACCCTACTCAATAGAAGTAGCTATAGAGGAGTTTAAAGAAGAGAAAAATCTTATTCGCATACGTGCCCTTATTATGGTTGAGCGCGACTCTCAAAAAGGTATTATCATTGGCCATCAAGGTAAAGCATTAAAAAAGCTAGGCACAATGGCAAGAAAAGATATCGAGAAGTTTTTCGATAAAAAGGTTTTCCTTGAAACGTATGTAAAGGTAGAAAAAGATTGGCGCGACCGCGACAATATATTAAGATCATACGGATACCGTATTGATTAATCATTTATTTTTTTTGTTGAGTAAACAATAAATTCACCTTTCCAGTATTAACAAACAAAAAAGAAGTTTATAGCCAAGTGCATTAAACTTGAAGCAATTATAAATTATGAATAATTTAGTAGCAATTGTGGGACGTCCCAACGT
>CAZIUT010000189.1:0-3614 GCA_964542545.1 uncultured Dysgonomonadaceae bacterium
GGTTGCATCTACTGGTGCAAGCCATGTAATATTGGGTCATAGCGAGCGTCGTGCATATTACAACGAGACTGCAGAATTGTTGAAAGAAAAAGTAGAATTGGCTTTAGCTAACAAACTAACTCCTATATTCTGTGTAGGCGAGGTGTTGGAAGAGCGCGAGAGCGGCAAGCACTTTGATGTTGTGGCGGCACAAATAAAAGATTCTTTATTTGAACTTTCAAATGAAGATTTCAGCAAATTGGTAGTTGCTTACGAACCTGTTTGGGCTATTGGTACAGGTAAAACTGCATCGGCCGACCAAGCACAAGAGATACATGCTTTTATTCGCAAAACAATTGCCGACAAGTACGGCAAAGAAGTTGCAGATAATACTTCAATCTTGTATGGCGGTAGCTGTAATGCTAGCAATGCAAAGGAGTTATTCTCAAATCCTGATGTGGATGGTGGGTTAATTGGTGGAGCATCATTAGAAGCTGACAAGTTTTTACCAATAATAGAAGCATTCAACTAAGCAAGTCAAAAATATATGGAATTACCGCATTATAAGCGGTAATTCTATTTATTTGAAAAAAATAATAATTCTATGAACGTTCAATTTGTTTCAAAACTGTTTTTGATTTCTTTTCTTTGCCAAGCGCTATTTGTTTCAGCTCAACAACCTGCTTCAAACAATATTATTGAGGAGTTAAACGCAAATCGACCTGCTCAAGGCAATGTTATGGTTTATCAAGACGAGGCCATAAAAGGAATTCTGGCAAAGCCAAATCCTACACAGCTTCCTGTTTTTACTTCGAAAGATGGAACATCGCAATATGTAAAGATGAGAGGCTATAAAATCCAAGTATTCTCAGGAAACAATCAGCGCAAATCTAAAGAAGAGGCTTATAGTAAGCAGAAGCTCATAAATGATAGTTTCGAAGATTTAGAAACTATTGTTTACTTCAATTCTCCTCGTTGGATTCTACGAGCTGGTAACTTTAGAACACGTGAAGAAGCCAATGTTCTATTGAAGCAAATATCAAGACAGTTCCCTTCTTTTGGTAAGGAGATGTACATCGTTTCAGATACTGTGAAAATACCCTATTAAACACTTGCGCAAATTAATGCGTATCTATACTCAATAGTCAAAAAAAGGATACCAGAATGAAATTTGATTTTGATGCAGAGAAAACCTCTGCAATGGCTTCTCACTACAAGGAAATAATTACAACTTTGGGTGAGAATGTCGACCGCGAGGGTTTGCTAAAAACACCCGAGCGTGTTGCTAAAGCAATGCAATACTTAACAAAAGGATACCAGCAAGACCCAAAAGATATATTGCTGGGGGCCCTTTTTAAAGAGAATTACCGCCAAATGGTAATTGTAAAAGACATCCATTTCTATTCGTTGTGCGAGCATCACATGATTCCGTTTTTTGGCAAGGCACATGTTGCCTATATTCCTAATGGATACATTACTGGCTTGAGCAAAATAGCGCGTGTAGTGGATGTGTATGCACGTCGTTTGCAAGTGCAAGAGCGCCTCACAACTCAAATAAAAGAAGCTATCGAAAGCACCCTGAAACCTATGGGAGTAATGGTGGTAATAGAAGCTCAACATATGTGCATGCAAATGCGTGGTGTGGAGAAACAAAACTCTGTAACTACAACATCAGATTTTACAGGTATTTTTAAAGAAGCAAAAACACGCGAAGAATTTATTAGTTTGATAAAGTAATAGATACAGGAATATATAATATAAGGTGTAAATTTAAGACAGATTAGTTTACACAAACAAAAAATGCCAACTATATAATTAGCTGGCATTTCTTTTATAATAATGTTGTAGTTCTGTTTGTTTCCTTAACTCTTAGGACTTCTTGAAGCCCTTTTACGTTCACTTTCAGTGAGAAGTATTTTTCTGATTCTCGTAAATTTAGGAGTAACTTCTAAGTACTCGTCTTCTTTTATATATTCAAGAGCCTCTTCAAGGCTAAATTTTATTGGTGGTATCAACTGTGCTTTATCATCAGTTCCAGATGCGCGCACATTCGACATCTTCTTAGCTTTGGTTACATTCACAATTAAGTCGCCCTCCTTTGCATGCTCGCCCACTACCTGTCCTTCATACACATTGGTCTGTGGCTCTATAAAAAACCTACCTCTGTCTTGCAATTTGTCTATTGCATAAGCATAAGCATTACCTGTTTCGCCAGCAACCAATGATCCATTCACACGTTTGTCAATTGCTCCTCTCACAGGTTGAAACTCCAAAAAACGATGAGCCATAATAGCCTCTCCACCCGACATTGTGAGCACAGTATTGTTAAGACCTATAATTCCTCTTGAAGGAATAATAAACTCCATGTGCATGCGGTCGTTTTTGCTTTCCATCGAAGTCAGCTCGCCACGTCTGCGTGTAACTATATCAATTATTTTACTAGAACTTTCTTCTGGTAGGTTGATGGTAAGATGTTCTATTGGTTCATGCTTCACACCATCAATCTCTTTTATGATTACTTGTGGTTGGCCCACTTGCAACTCATACCCCTCGCGACGCATAGTCTCAATGAGCACCGATAGATGCAATACACCTCTACCAAACACAAGCCAAGAGTCGGCACTATCAGTTTTTTCTACTTGTAGCGCAAGGTTTTTGTCCAATTCAAGCATCAAGCGTTCGTATATATGCCTAGAGGTTACAAATTTACCATCTTGTCCAAAAAATGGAGAAGTGTTGATGGTAAACAACATCGACATGGTAGGCTCGTCGATAGCAATCGTGGGTAGTGGCTCGGGGTTGAGCAAATCGGTAATCGTATCGCCAATTTCAAACCCTTCAATACCTACCAAAGCACAAATATCGCCCGATTCTACTTCATCTATTTTCACACGGCCCAGACCTTCAAAAACGTCTAGCTCTTTTATTCTCACCTTCGTTACAGACCCATCGCGCTTACACAGCGCATAGTCTTTATTGTTTACAAGCACTCCACGATGCAATCTACCCACTGCAATACGTCCCACATAGTTTGAGTAGTCTAACGATGTAATAAGCATTTGAGGAGTTCCCTGTAGCGATACAGGTGCAGGAACATGTTCAATAATTGCATCCAATAGCGGAAGTATATCTTCTGTAGGTTTTTCCCAATCTTCAGACATCCATCCGTTTTTGGCCGAGCCATATATGGTGGGAAAATCAAGCTGTTCCTCAGTAGCATCGAGGTTAAACATCAAATCGAATACTTTTTCTTGTGTCTCATCGGGTGTACAGTTGGGTTTATCAACTTTGTTGATAACCACCACCGGTTTTAGTCCAAGTTCCAATGCTTTTTCCAACACAAATCGTGTTTGAGGCATTGGTCCCTCAAAAGCATCCACAACAAGCAAACAACCGTCGGCCATATTTAGCACGCGTTCCACTTCGCCTCCAAAGTCGGCGTGACCAGGAGTGTCAATTATATTTATCTTTACATCTTTGTATCGTATCGAAACGTTTTTAGAGAGAATGGTTATTCCTCTTTCACGCTCTAAGTCGTTACTGTCTAGATATAAATCATCTGTATGTTGGTTGTCCCTAAATAGGTGACCTGCCATAAGCATTTTGTCCACCAATGTTGTTTTGCCATGGTCAAC
>CAZIUT010000190.1:0-3605 GCA_964542545.1 uncultured Dysgonomonadaceae bacterium
TGAAACCATCAAAATAACCCAATGCAGCAGTCATAGCAGGCAATGGAATACCATTTTCAATGGCAGTAGCACAAACACGACGCCAACTATCCTGTGCAGCTTCTACCCTCTCTTGGAAGAAAGGAGCTAGCAATAAGTTCTCCAACTTAGGATTATTGTCGAATGCTTCTTTGATATCTTTCAAAAATGCTGAGCGGATAATACAACCACCACGCCACATGAAGGCAATACCTCCATAATTTAAATTCCAATTAAATTCTTTGGCAGCTTCCATCATTAAATCATAACCTTGAGCATAGGAAACAATTTTTGAAGCAAATAATGCTTGTTTTAAATCATTTACAAATGCTTCTTTATCACCTTTAAATGAAGGTTTTGTTCCTGAAAGAACTTTAGAGGCTTTCACCCTTAAATCTTTTTGTGCTGATAAGCAGCGAGAGAAAACAGACTCTCCAATGAGGGTTAAAGGAATACCTAAATCTAGGGCAGTTATAGCTGTCCACTTACCAGTACCTTTCTGACCAGCTGTGTCTAATATTTTTTCAACTAGAGGAGTGCCGTCTTCATCTTTAAAAGCCAATATATCGGCAGTAATCTCTATGAGATACGAGTCTAACTCTTCTTTATTCCACTGTTTAAATACTTCATGTTGTTCAAAAGCATCCATGCCCAAAAGGTCTTTCATCAAGTGATAGGCTTCATTTATTATCTGCATATCGCCATACTCAATACCATTGTGCACCATTTTCACAAAGTGTCCTGCGCCGTCCTCTCCTACCCAATCGCAACATGGTTGTCCATCATCAACCTTTGCAGCTATTGATTGGAAGATATCCTTGACAAAAGGCCATGCAGCTTTAGAGCCTCCAGGCATTAATGAAGGACCAAGTAAAGCTCCTTCTTCACCACCCGAAACACCAGTACCTACATATAACAATCCTTTACTTTCAATATACTCTGTTCTGCGAACAGTGTCAGGGAAATGACTATTACCTCCGTCAATAATTATATCTCCAGGTTCAAGTAATGGTATCAACCTATCGATAAAATCATCGACAGGTTTCCCTGCTTTAACCAACATCATCACTTTTCGTGGTTTACTCAGCGACGACACCAATTCTTCTAAAGAATGTGTTGGTATAAAATTTTTATCTTTTCCTCGGCCTTCAACAAAAGCATCTACTCTTTCAATTGTGCGATTAAAGAGTGCTACCGTAAAACCTTTATCCTCCATATTAAGAACAAGGTTTTCGCCCATAACAGCTAACCCAATTAATCCTATATCTGCTAATTTTTTCATTATTATTAATATTTACTTTAATTATTTTATCGTGTTACACGCGCATTGCCAGTCCACACATTCCAAACCATTTGCTCATCTGCAGGTTGTGCGTAATCTGTTAAGAAAGTGGTTGCTAAAGCACCTGTTGCCCAAGCAAATTGAATCCATTTCGAAGGTTCCCATTCTTTCATAATGCTATAAAGCAAACCTCCAACAAATCCGTCACCTCCACCAATTCTATCTATCACGCGTATTGGTCGTGGTTTAACAACATGCCAAGTATTATTCTCAAAAACAATTGCTCCCCAAAGATGATCATTTGCACTTACAACCTCACGCAAAGTGTTTGCAAAAACTGAAGCATTTGGATATGTTTTTTTGGCATTTAAAATCATGCCTTTAAATCCTTCTAATGTCTCTTCAATATTTTCACCACCAGCCTCAGGACCTTCAACTCCTAAACAAAGCTGATAATCTTCCTCGTTTCCAATTAAAATATCAGATAAAGAAGCAATCTCGTTAAAAACACCTCTCAACTCTTCTTCGCGATTTTCCCAGAAAGTAGCTCGATGGTTAAGATCGAAAGAGATAAGTGTACCATGTTTTTTTGCATAACGTGCAATTTGAACACAGAACTCACTTGATTCGGGTGACAAAGCTGCAATTAAACCTGAGAGATGCACTACTTGAACTCCTTCTTCACCAAATATACGCTCAAGATCAAAGTCTTTTGTATTTAAGATTCTTCCAACTTCTCCTGCTCGATCATTTTGAACTCTAGGTCCTCTAGTTCCATAACCACTATCTGCAATATTAAATTGGTGACGATAGCCCCAAGGACTTCCTTGCTCAATTTCAGGGCCTTCATAATCCATATGTCTACTTTTCAAATTACTTTTAATAAATTGAGAAATAGCACTATCTTTTACAAAGTTTGTTAGCACCTTAACTGGAAGACCTAAAAATGAAGAAATACTTGCAACATTTGTTTCTGCACTTGTTACATGCATTTCATACAAATTGCTACTATGAACAGGTTGCCCATTAACCGGTGTGATTCGAACTCCAATACTTGTGGGAACTAATAATGAATACTTACTATTTTGTCTTAATTTTAAAGCCATAATACTGAATTATAAAATTGATAATATTATTATTATTTTGATATTATAAGATTATTAGATGCAAAACGCATCAAAACCGCCATCAACAACAGTCAAAGTTCCGGTTACAAATTTAGAGGCATCACTAACTAACCAGTGCAATGTACCTAATAGCTCTTCCGGTTGACCAAATCTGCCAAATGGGGTGTGCGCAATAATTGTTTCACCTCTTTCAGTAAATGAACCATCTTCTTCTGTGAGTAGACCGCGGTTTTGTTCTGTAATAAAAAAGCCTGGTGCAATAGCATTTACGCGTAATCCTTCTCCAAACTTTGTTGCTAATTCAGTGGCAAGAAACTTAGTGAAATTTGTAACTGCAGCTTTAGCAGCACCATAACCAACCACACGTGTTAAAGGACGCAAGGCTGATTCTGAAGATATGTTAATGATGCTGCCTTTTTTACGTTCTGTCATGCAAGAACCAAAAACCATTGATGGCAATACAGTGCCGATAAGATTTAGGTCTACAACTGTTTTAAAATCGTCAATATTTAAATCAAATATTGTTTTATCAGGACCAATAGTTGCTCCTGGCATATTACCTCCTGCACCATTTATAAGAATGTCGATCTTTTCGTACTTTGTTAAAATATCTTTTTTGTTCTGTTCTAAAATCTCTTTATTATTCACATCGGTAACCAAGAATATAGCTTCACCTCCATTAGAGCGAACCTTGTTTATAAGATTATCACCTTTTTCTTTATTACGTGCTAAAACAACAACTTTTGCTCCATGATGAGCTAAATACTCTACCATTGAAGCACCCAAAACACCTGTTCCACCAGTAATAACAACGACTTTATCAGAAACATTAAATAATTCGTACATAATATTTATTTTTTATTGAAAGTTTACTTATCTGAATATACACAAAAATATGCACAATTCAGATTAAAAATGTAATCACCAAGTTTAATATTCAAATAGCAATTGAATAGACATTTTCGTATTTGATATTCAACAAAAAACAAGGTTTAAAATAAGAGTTAAGAATGATAGCCAATAAGGCAATCAGATGATAACAATAGTTTATTTTGAATGTTTAAAAAAAATGTCCCTAAACATTTTCTCCGTAAATCATCTTTCATTCTTTAAATTAAAAGTCTATAAATATTTATTATTTAATTACCCATTACTCCAAAAACTTTAGGCAACCACAA
>CAZIUT010000191.1:0-3604 GCA_964542545.1 uncultured Dysgonomonadaceae bacterium
TTTCTTTGAGCTTCAATAATATCGTTAGCCAACTTCTTAACTTCCGGGTCTTTTATATCTGCACGCTCACTTGTTAGAATTACAATAGAGTGGTGAGGTATCATTGCTTTCATCCAAAGTACATCTCCAATAACAGATTTTTGAACCCTTACAAGTCCTAGTGCAATCACAAAAAGCATAATACTACCCAAAACAATTGCAATGTTTTTTTGTTTTGATACATCTTGCGCATTGCAAAAAACATTATGAGTGCCATTGCTGCTATACCCAAACATGTCATGTATAAACGAGTAAGACTAAAATATACATGATCAATTTGATAGGTGTTTAAATACATTGTAATGTACATGGCTACGAAAGAGCCAGCAAGCATTACTGCAAACTTTGTGTAATTGTTTTTGTTCTTCTTCTTTGTTTCTTCTTGAAAATTCATCTTGTCGATTTTAAAAGTTGATTCAAATTAAGAAATGGTTCTAACATAATTTTATAAAGAGGTCTCTTTTGTAAGATCTCCGAAATTGGAAACAGCACTGTAATTGTTACAGAGCAGCCACTACCTTCTGCAGTTTAGCACTTATTACCTTGGCAACTTCTGCAACTTTGCTGTTTTCAACAGCTTGCATGCTTGCCGAAGCATTAATAGCTGCTACTTCAATCTGTCCGTTTTCAAGTTCTTGTAAGATTACATTACAGGGCAACATTGTCCCAATTTTGTTTTCAGCTTCTATTGCTTTGTGTGCATAATGAGGATTGCAGGCTCCTAGAATTTGATATTTTCTAAAATCAACATCTAGTTTCTTTTTAAATGTTGATTGCACATCTATTTCTGTGAGAATGCCAAAACCTTCTTTGCTTAGTTCTTCAATTACCATTTTCTTTACAGATTCAAAATCTGATGCAATTGTTTTATTAAAGTAATAATCCATGTCTATATTCGTTTTAAGTGTTTATTTTATTAATTCTTGATTATCAAGTTTAAGATTGTATCAGTTATAACGTATTGAAGGGGAGTTTAGTTTATTGTCAGTTAAATACATTGGGTTTTAAAAAAAAGTGATAACCAATTGTAAACCTGCACAATTATACAAATTCATCAATTTTACTGTGATATTATACCCAAAAGGATCATATTACAATCATTTGAGAAAATAGCTATAGTAGATTTATGCTTGTTGTAGTAGCTTTGTTTTGATAGAAAAAAGAATCTAACTTTTTCATTATAATCAAAGAAGTAGAAACAATAACACTAAAAAATAAATCAAAATGAAAAAAACATTATTAATTGCAGCTATACTTGTTAGTTCTGGAATAAGCCACTCTAACGCACAGTTTCTAAACAAGTTGAAAAAACGCGTATTAGAAAAAACAGAAGAGTTGGTTATTGATAAAACAGCAGACAAAGTTGCCGATAAAGCAGCAGATAAAACAGGTGAGGCTATGGATAAATTATTGAATCCTGATTTTGGGTCAATCATGAATCCAATGGGTAAGAAGGTCGATATGTCGAAATTGCCAGCCTCTTACAACTTCGATTATCGATATGCCATGAAAATGAAGACTAAAGAAGGAGCGGTTGACATGGATTATTATCTCAGTAAAACTGAACCCTACATGGGTATGAAAATGAGTATAGGCGAAGATAAAAAGATGAATATGTCGATGGTCTTCGACGAAGGCAATAAAGCTCTTTTTACTTATGTGAATGGCATGGCAATGGCTACCGAGATGGATTTAAGCAATACTGTTGACGATGAAGACCTTGACATGTATAACGATTACACCTTTAAGGAGCTTCCCAATCGTCAGTTCTTGGGTTATGATTGCATTGGACGTGAAATGGAAAACGATGAGTATAAATTTACCATCTATATTGCTCCGAATATGGAAGCAGGCTTCGGAAATATGTTTAAAAGCCAACACGCCAATATTCCTCCATCAATGCAGAAGTTTTCTAAAGAATACGAAAACGGGCTAATGATGTATATGGAAATGGTGGACAAAAAGGGTGATAAAAAGAAGAATTCAAACGCCACTATGGAGTGTGTAGCTTTTGAACCAACAGATTTGGTAATTAAAACCAGATAGTAATTAATTAAAAACGATTAACTTTATAAATTAATAATCCTAGAAATAACATTCTGTATACTAAGTGTAAAAACTAAAAAAAACTACCATAAGGTAGTTTTTTTTAGTTTTATACCTGAAGTCTAATCAATAATTTAGATAAATCAGCTGCTTACAACCATAAAGGCATACTCGATGCTGTGGAGTGAATATGCCTTTGTGCTGAGTGAAAATAAATTTATAACAAAATTATGAACACTTTACTCTATTACTCACATAATTAGTCAAGTTCTTTTAACAAGGTTGACAAGCTTAATAAAAGAATTCTCACAGATTATATAGGGAAGATAGAAGACACAGAAGAGGTTTGTTTGTGTGTTGCACAAAAAATAATACAAACTGCCAAAACTACTAAAGCATTTGGTATAGAAACAGATATTGGTTTCAAATGTATCTACATTTGATATTTGCTATATGTATCCTTTTCTTTTCCTTTGTTTTAACAAGAAATGCCTTAACAATCAATATACAATATATTGCTTAAATATGGTTTTCCAATTTCCATATAAAAGTAGTATCTTTGCATCTAATATTTTCAAGAATAAATGGCAATAATATTAGGCATAGAATCATCGTGTGACGATACATCTGCAGCAATAATTGCTGATGGGGTTATTTGCTCCAATGTAGTGGCAAATCAATCGGTTCACCAAGAGTATGGAGGAGTTGTACCCGAGCTAGCTTCGCGTGCACATCAGCAAAACATAATTCCTGTAGTGCATAAAGCTTTGAAACAAGCAGGCATAGCAAAAGAGGATTTATCTGCAGTGGCATTCACAAGAGGTCCAGGACTATTGGGGTCGTTGTTAGTGGGCACGTCTTTTGCAAAGGGTTTTTCAACTGCGTTGGATATTCCTCTTATTGGTGTGAATCATTTGCAGGCACATGTTTTGGCACACTTTATAAAAGAAGATGCTAATGATGAATCAAGCCCCAATTTTCCTTTTCTTTGCCTGTTGGTTTCGGGAGGGAATTCTCAGATAATAAAGGTGTATTCGTACAACAAAATGGAGATAATGGGACAAACCATTGACGATGCTGCTGGCGAGGCTTTTGATAAGTGTGCAAAAGTAATGGGATTGCCTTATCCGGGTGGCCCTGTGGTTGACAAATTGGCAAAGCTAGGCAATGGTGATAAATTTAAATTTAACAAACCACGCATAGAAGGATATGACTACAGTTTTAGCGGATTAAAAACATCGTTTCTCTATTTTTTGAGGGACGAGTTGAAAAAAGATGCAGATTTTATAGAGAAAAACAAAGAAGATTTGTGTGCATCGCTACAAAAAACAATAGTTGATATACTAATGGATAAACTACGCCTTGCCGCTAAAGATAGCAATATAAATGAAGTAGCTGTAGCGGGTGGTGTATCGGCGAATTCTGGACTAAGGGCATCATTTGAAGAACATGCCAAACGATTTGGGTGGAAAATTCATATTCCTAAGTTTGAATATACAACCGATAATGCTGCTATGGT
>CAZIUT010000192.1:0-3571 GCA_964542545.1 uncultured Dysgonomonadaceae bacterium
TCAATTCAATTAAAAAGAAAGCTAAAGAGTGATGACCCTTTGTATGTAGTTGATGGTGTGGTTCAAGCAAAAGGCTTTGATGCATCTTCTATAGATCCAAAAGACATTGATAATATTAGTGTGCTAAAGAACGAGTCTGCTGTAGGACTGTATGGCAAAGATGCTACCAATGGTGCGGTTATTATTGAAACAAAGGTCTCCAAACCCAAAGCTTCAACAAATTTGGAAATTGGGAAAGAGCAACTATATATTGTTGATGGAGAACAACTGCCAATTGGAACTGATATATCTTATTTGTCGCCAGACGACATTAAATCTGTTTCAGTCTTAAAAGCGGAGGCTGCTATAGCAATATATGGTGAGGAAGGTAAAAATGGAGTTGTTCTTATATCAACAAAAGATATTGATACTGTTCTTGGTTTTGATAGAAAGAAACTCAAATAATCCCCAACTGTTCACATTACTGTTGATTTCAAGAGAAATAATCTTATAGATCAATTTAGGATGTATATGAAAAGGCCTAAATGGATTGTTATAATGGTTGCAATGGCTTTTTTTAGTATATTTGTTATACAAAATAAGCTGGTAATAATTTACAAACCATAATTTAAAGATATGAAAACAATATTATTATTAATCGGATTGTTTCTTTTGCAAACAGCTTGTAATGAGACGCAGACTCCTGAACACATTTCAAAAGATTATACTTTAGTATGGAGTGATGATTTTGATGGAACTTCTATTGACTTTGAAAAGTGGAGTTATAGAGACACTGGAAATACACGACGCTTTGGAGTTGTTAAGGAAGAAAATGTATATTTAGATGGAAAAGGAAATTTAGTTATTGAGGTTACTAAAAAAGGCTCTACGTATCAGATTGGGCAAATAGGCACACAAAATACCTACTTAGCTAAATATGGGTATTTTGAATGTAGGGCAAAAATGAATAAAGAGCTTGGCCCTCACATTGCTTTTTGGCTTCAAACACCACTCATGCATAAAGGGGGAGATAACCCTCAAGAATATGGAGCCGAAATAGATATATTTGAATATCATACAAATAAAGGTAATAACATTGTTTATCACACCATACATTGGGGTGGTTATGGCGATGAGCATCAGAGTGTAGGCACAAACGTTGAGGTAGATGGTGTGGATGAAGGATTTCATATATTTGGACTAGAGTGGACAGAAGATGAGTATATTTTCTTTGTAGATGGTAAAGAAACGTGGAGAACTACAGAGGCTGTATCTAATATTCCAGAATATATTATTCTTAGCGCAGAGCTATCTGGTTGGGGTGGTAATTTTGAGCAGTCGGAATTTCCTGATAAGGTGGTTTTCGATTATGTAAGAGTGTACCAGAAGGATGTCGGTAAGTAAGTTTTAATAGAAAAAATAGCACAGGTTGAGTAGTTTGTGCCAAACTAAGGGGGAGGGTAGTAAAGATAAATATCTGTGCTACCCTCTTTCTGTTTTTATGTCTGTTTAATCTTTCAGTTCTCTCACCCAAATATTTCTATAACTAACCTTGTCACCATGATTTTGAAGCATGATTGATCCTTCACCATGTTTTTCAATTTCATATTCAGGCATTCCAATATAAAGTGTAGGGCCTCGCAGTTCTACACTATGTTGCACCAATACACCATTGTGAAAAACAGTAATTCGTGGAGCAACTAAATAAGAGCCATTTTCGTTGAAGTGAGGTTGCATAAATATAATATCATAAGTTTGCCATTCGCCAGGTTTTTTGCTTGCGTTCACTTGCGGTGCATATTGTTTGTATACACTTGCAGCTTGTCCGTTTCGGTAAGTTCTGTTATTGTAACTATCCAAAATTTGCACTTCATAGCGACCGTCAGCGAAGAAAACCCCACTGTTGCCGCGTCCTTGGCTCGTTCCCTTCACTACAGATGGAGAGCGCCATTCGATATGTAACTGTACTGAACCAAACTTCCGTTTAGTTTTTAGTTGCGATGTTCCAACGGTCATTATACCCTCTTGAACAAACCACTCGGGTAAATCGCCCTTATCATTTGTCCACTCATTCATAAAACCATCTTTAAACAATATAATTGCATCCGATGGTGCATCGCCATATTTATTACCTGGTGTTACAATTTCCACTTCAGGTTCCCAAACTTCAGTCATTTGGGGTTTCATCTCCATTATTTTAGGTTTTTCTTGGCCCCAGCATAAAGTGGTTACAAAAAGAGAAAGAGTGCTGAATAGTAATTTTGTTGATTTCATTTTTTTTCGATAAGAATTAATAGGTGCATTAGTTATTTGTTATTGGTAAATAGTAGCCCAACGCTTCCTCAATCATCCCTCTATCCGCAGTTTGATTAATCTCTATCTCTCCAATATTAGAGAGTAATGTAAAGTTAATACTATCGCCCACATTTTTCTTATCGTGAATCATGTATTGGTAAAGTGTTTCATAATCCTCTTGAGTGAAAGAAAATGTGCCGTATTGTTGATTTATAAACTTGCTTACACTGTCTAATGTCTCTTTTGGGAAGTTGCACAATTTGTGTGAGAGATATAGTTCTGCAACTAACCCCCAAGCAACTGCATAGCCATGTGGTATAGGTCTTTCATTTTCTAAGGCAAAGCTCTCAAAGGCATGACCAATGGTGTGCCCAAGGTTCAATGCTTTGCGGATATTCTTCTCGAAGGGGTCTTTTTCTACAATACGTTGCTTAATAAGTACCGATTCTATTACTAAGTCGTTTAGCAAGGTGAAGTCAATCTTTTGTAGGTTGAAGTTGATAGTTCTATCCCAAATATCCTCAGAATCTAGCAATGCATGCTTTATCATTTCAGCATAACCAGAGAGAATATCTTTGTGAGTGAGTGTGTTGAGGAATTCAGCTGATATAATTACATGCAGTGCAGAATGGAAAGCTCCAATCTCATTTTTATATCCACCAAAGTTGATGCCCGTTTTGCCTCCAACCGATGCATCCACAGAACCAAGCAATGTAGTGGGAATGTTTATATAAGCAATGCCTCGCTTAAAGGTGGCTGCTGCAAATCCGCCCAAATCTGTAATCATACCTCCACCCAAATTGATAAGCAATGAGTGGCGAGTAGCGCCATTGGTAGTCAAGAAATTCCATACATGAACTAAGTTTTCGAGGTTTTTGTTGGAGTCATTGGCTGCTATTACCACTCGCTTTGCTTCTTGAACTGCAGGGTTTGACGAAATAAGGGGATAGCATTTGCTATCGGTGTGTTCGTCGGTTAGCACAAACAGTTTATCGTAGCTTGTGTTGTTTAGAACTACCGTTAGGTCGTCTATTATCTTGTTGCTTTTAATTATCTGTTGCATCTGTATAGTATTTGCTGTTTATTTAAGCGCATTATAAATTTCGTCTTGTATGCGCTTACGAGTTTCTAATGTATGTAGTCTATTGGGTGATCTGCTTGGGTGTACCCTGTTTGAAAGGAATATATATATCATCTGATTGTCGGGGTCTATCCAAAAGCTTGTGCCAGTATATCCAGTGTGTCCGTAAACAGATATGGGTGCTTGCGGACTTGTAGGGCTTAAATTATTGTTGCG
>CAZIUT010000193.1:0-3567 GCA_964542545.1 uncultured Dysgonomonadaceae bacterium
AAAGAGACGCATTCTTTTGCATCTCTTTTATCATCTAAACTTCGCATCTTGATTTACACTTTTCTGATAGAATTACGCCTAAACAGACTAATCAAGATTAGATTAAAACAACCCTTCCACAGACAAGTAACGCTCACCTGTATCATAATTAAAAGTAAGTATCTTTGATCCCTCAGTCAATTCATCGCATTTTTTAGCAACAGCTGCTAACGATGCACCAGTTGATATACCACAGCATATGCCCTCCATGCGTGCAAGCTTACGTGTATACTCATAAGCTTCTTCCTTTTCTATCTGAATTACGCCATCCAGAATATTCACATCCAGTGTCTTTGGTATGAATCCTGCTCCAATGCCTTGAAGAGCATGAGGGCCAGGATTTCCACCGGAAATAACAGGAGAATCTGCAGGTTCAACTCCAAGAACTTTTATTTTTGGAAAAGATTTTTTTAATTCAGCACCCACACCTGTTATATGACCTCCTGTACCTATACCAGCAATTAAGTAATCAAAACCTTCTTCAAAATCAGCAATTATCTCTTGCGCTGTAACTCTAGCATGTATGGCTGGATTAGACAGATTATTGAACTGTTGAGGAATCCAACTGTTTTCAACCGTCTCTTTCAACTCTTCGGCTTTTGCAATAGCACCTTTCATACCTAGCTCACGAGGTGTTAATACTAACTCTGCACCATAAAGAGATATTAATTTACGACGCTCTTCAGACATCGACTCAGGCATAGCAATTATTACTTTATAACCCTTCATAAGACCAACGAGACTGACACCAACACCAGTATTTCCCGATGTTGGTTCTATAATCACCCCTCCTGGTTTTAAAAGTCCACTTTCCTCTGCATCTTCAATCATTGCAAGCGCAATTCTATCCTTAATGCTTCCACCTGGATTTTGTTTTTCTAGTTTAATCCAAACCTCGTGATTTGGGAATAGTTTGTTTAAACGAACATGTGGCGTATTGCCTATTGTTTCAATAATATTATTATATTTCATCTTTTTTCTAAATTTAATAAAAACCTCATACAAAATCGTCTCTAATTATTTTACTAAATAACAAAGTCGTTTGGTTCATCGAAGTCTTTCACTGTTTTAACCTTCACATCTATTTTATTATACACTAAAGAGTATGGAATCACACTTTTTGTAACCCATGCTCCACCACCTATTGTAGAATGCCTACCAATAACAGTTTCGCCCCCTAGAATAGTTGCTCCAGCATAAATTACAACATTGTCTTCAACTGTTGGGTGCCTTTTTATTGATGATAATTTTTTCTCAAGGTACAATGCTCCCAATGTCACTCCCTGATATATTTTCACATCATTTCCTACCACAGTTGTCTCACCAATAACAATACCAGTAGCATGATCAAGAAACAAGTTTTTCCCAATTTTAGCACCTGGATGTATATCGATTCCTACTTTAGCGTGAACATATTCTGAAAACAATCTGGGTAAAAGTGGAACCCCCAATTCATGAAAGAAATGAGCTATACGATGTATACTCAATGCAAAGAAACCTGGGTATGTCAATATTACTTCCTCTAAGCTTTTAGCTGCTGGATCATTGGCAAGATATGATTGGGCATCTTTTGCTAATCTTCGCTGAATTTTTGGAAGCTCTTCAAAGAATCTCTCCACAATATCATAAGCTTGGTCATCTGATGTAAGTTGAGCAATTGTACATAAAAGAGTATCTGCAATTGAATGCAATTCTCTATGAATCAAAGCGTTGTTTAGCTGTGAGGAAACAGGAAACATCAAATGGTATAGCCGCTCAACCACTTCCTCCATCTGTTTTTTATCAATAGGAATATCAAAAAAAGGAGGATTAAACTTATATATCAGATTAGAAATGTTATTTATCATAACTTTGCTTGCATATTAAAAACACTGTTTTATTAGTTCATGAATAGATGCATAACACATTTACGAGAAAAATGTTGCAAATAAAGAAGGGATTGGGAGCTACAACTTCCAAAAAACCTAAGGAACAAAACTATTCAATAATAAAACGAACTGGTGCATAATTATTACATTAAATTTTATCTTGACCACAATGATAAAGATATATGCAAATTATTTTCTGTTAAAATCGGCAGGAATTTCACCCCAAACCTTGGTTTCCCATTTAAGAATCTCGTTAGAATAGTCATTTTCGTTGAGCCACTTAACAGCTCTATCTACAAGATAAAAAAGCTCCGCATTTTTATCCGTACGCGGTTGCTTAGTTTTAGTCTCTTTTTTTCGGACCCACAATATAGCTGTACGACTATCAGAGTAGATAGGCAACAACACACCTTTTTTCTTACAATAGCTTAATGCATGTACAATGGCAAGAAACTCCATCAAATTATTTGTTCCTTCGGGAAAGGGACCATTTCTGAAAATCTCTTCAGCATTGTGCGTAAATACTCCCCTATATTCAGACATCCCATCACGCGAACTACTTGCCCCATCTACAGAGATACTCTGCAGAATAGGTTCTCCATATTTCTTTTTTTGTTCCGCAGTAAGCTCTGGTTTTTTCTTCTTGTTTCCTACATGATCTTTACTATCTTCATAAAAAGCTTCATTGGCCAACTCTTCGCTAGCGAATGATTTATATACTGCACCTGGATAACCTGACACTTGCTCTTTACATGATTCCCACGAGTTGTAAACACCTGTTTCGCGTCCATCCCAAACCACGTAATATTTCTTTTTAGCCATCTTTATTTTCTACCTTTTTCATACGCTCTATCAACTCATTGCCCAATGCTCTTTTATCCTCAATATGTTTTAGTACTGTTACTACAAATTCGTTCTTATCAAAAGCTCCTCTCACCGATTCAAAATCTAGCATTCGCTCTTTAATATCTCCGTCTGCACCAAATCCTGTTTTGAAAGACAATGAAAACTCTTTCTTAGCATCTTCATATATCATTTCATCTAAACTAATAACTGAATCTTTCCACTTTTCTACAATATCAATTATATCGTTGCTTGTAATGCTAGAGCCATCAATTTTATAGTACCCCTGAATTTTATCCCAAGCCCATGTCCACTCTAAAGTGTAGTAGCTGGAATGCAAAGAGCTAAAAGCCTGGTTGATATCACGAAGTTTATTAATCTCACCTTTTTCAATTTGCGAATTTAATAAATCTATTTCAGATTTTGGGACAATTAAGCCGGAAAGATCTGCCCATTCGGCTTTGCCAATGTCTGATTGAGGATATAAGCGTGCACGAATTTCCGAGTCGCTCTTAAAATGAGTATTTTCTAATCGCTTTATAAGCGAGTTGCCCAAAAACTTGTGTACTACAATATTGTACAACTTAAGCCCTCTCTTCAAGGCCGAGTTGCTTATAATACAACTTTGATAGGTATATATTTCGGAAGTCTCACCAGCTATAGCTTGCAAGTTCTTTAGTATATCTATACCAGCCAATACTTTCTGAATTGTATATGGGCTCAGTAGATTGAAGTTGATAAAGTCTAGTTTATCTGGGTCGTTCCTAAAGTCTCTCTCGGGCCATTTCTTAGCATCGCGAATAGTGCCAACACTTCG
>CAZIUT010000194.1:0-3402 GCA_964542545.1 uncultured Dysgonomonadaceae bacterium
GGTATCATGATGGATTACAGATTTTACTTTTCGCCGCAAGCGGCGGGGAATTTAATCCTAAGAGTTTAACGCAGTCTGAAGTGAGAAGTATTAATAAAATAATAACTAAGATAATTACCTGTCATTACTCATGAAAGATATTTTTATGAGTAGAGAGTAAAGACCTTTGCAAGATTCACATGTTTTAAAAAATCAGTTATTTATCGGGATAGTGTCGAAATGCTTTATAAGTAACGGATATTCTATTACCACGTAATATTATAGTGTCTCATAATCAATAGAGCTACAAATTGTTCTACTTACCTACTTACCTATTCACCAGTTGTAGTGGCGCCTTGTCCCTGCATATCACCATCTCCCGACTTTAAGTCTTCGTTGCTAATTCCTCTTTGCACCTTTTTAATAGACGATTTGAGGTCGCCAAAACGGAAGGTAATATTTAAACTAACAGACTGAGCAGGACGTCTGAACAGACTCTCTTGTGTGAAATTCTGGCCAGTGGTAATGTTTTTATGATCCATATACTTCTTAAATGGATTACTCCCACGAATGGCTACATCTAGCTTTTTGTTGAAGAAGCTTTTATTTAAACCAAACGACAAGAAAAAGAAAGGGTCCATTTTGGATTGAAGCATAATACGACTGCCAAAATATCCCCCATTTACAGAAAATCTAACTTCGTAAGGTAAAGTATAAGTCACCCCTGAAAATGCACGATAAGACAAACCACTATTCTGTAATGATGCATCTTTATTGCTACTAATATCTATGTAGTCGCCATTTCCATTTATAAACATATTCAACTGTTTAGTTGGTGCCCATCTTATGTAAGCGTTCAGTCCAATCGATTGCCTTTTCCCAATATTATCATAAGTACTTATATTTACTCCATCTTCTACAACCTGATATTGGGTGATAGAGTTATTTGTTACCGAATAGTTGATACTTGCATTGAGGTTTAGTTTCTGTGAAAAAGAACCATAATTCAACGATACATTGTGATTTTTCTCTGCATCTAAGTTAGGATTCCCATAACTAATGTTGAGAGGGTCTATATTATTGACATACGGATTGAGATGCCATATACCAGGTCTATAAACACGCATATTGTACCCCAAACGTAGTGTTTGTGTCATACTCATTTGATAAGACAATGCTAACGAAGGCACCATATCGAAGAAGTCTGTTTTTACTTCTGTAGTTTCCTCCCCATCTTTATAAGTAGTAAAGTTGACATGCTGTTTAGTTTGTTCTGCACGCAAACCTGCTTTAAGGCCAAATTTATCTTTTTTGAATCCATAGCTTGCATATCCCGATGCAATATATTGGTCGTGTTGTAATGCATTTTTCCTCTCCAAATCCTCCTCCCATTTTTTGGTTACGATGTCTTGATAATCATTGCTACCAATACTAGAATTATCTCTATAAATATATTTTAAGCCTGCCTCAATAGTATGATTCATAGTCAATGGGTTTACATAATCAATCTGGCCTGTGTACTCATTACCATCTGCATCATTAAAATTTCTTGTTCTGTAGTCTTCTGGTCTAAGTATGGGCGTTCCTACTATACTATCTGTTCTAGTTTCACCATCACTATTATTAGGGTTATTCCCATATCGATAAGAAAGTGTAAGAAGTTCTCCTTTTTTCTTAAACGAGCGCTGATAATCGGCCGATAAATCAATAGAACCACGTTTATTTGTACCCTCAGAGATTCTATTGTATTTGTATAATTCTATGCCTGCAGGTAGAGTTTTAGACATTACTCTGGCATTAGTGTTGTTTGTTCCATTACTAGTATAACTATTGAGCGAAACACTTAATAGGTTTAATGTATCTATCTCATAACTTATCATACCGCTAATCATAGCCCCTTTACCATCGTAACCAGACAAACCATCTTGTGTCAACATTGTTTCGGGTCGACCTTCTGAAAAATCATGTCGGCTAAAATTTGACTCACTATCAGGCGATTTATAAGTATAATAATTTGTATTACCTGTAAACCCAAATTTACCATACTTCAATGTTATATATGCATTTCCATTATAACCACCCCTTGAATCTGCACCAGCCCCAACAGACCCCACATATCCATCATCTACACGCTTATCAGTGATAATATTAATAATACCACCTACCCCTTCAGCATCATACTTAGCGCCAGGGTCGGTTATAACCTCAACATCCTTTATACTATTGGCTGGCATGCTTTTTAAAACTTCCGAAGGGTTATTGGCCAACATATTTGATGGTTTGCCATTTAGGTAAATCTTAAAGTTTGAGCCTCCTTTAAGCTGCACATTATCGTCAGCATCTACAGTTATAAGAGGTACTTTGCGTAGCATATCAAGCACATTTGAAGTAGCCGACTCAGGGTCGTCCTTCAAATTATATGTCAATTTATCTATTTCTACTTTAACTAATGGAGATTGGGCCACCACACTCACCTCATCCAACTCTGTAGACGATTCTGTTACTACAACCTTGCCCAAGTCTAACTCTTTTTTCTCTGTTTGAACAGAAATCTGTTTAACAAGCGTACTTTTCCCTACATACTGAAAAGCAAGAAAGTAGCTTCCTTCAGGCAACATGGTCTGAAAGAGGCCCTTTTCATCGGTGGCAAACTTTTTAATTGAGTTTTCTTGGTTTGCATCTTTCGACACAGATATAGTAGCAAAAGGAAGAAACTCGTTTTCAGACTCTCCATATAATTGCCCTTTCACAAGAGTTTGTTGCGAATAGGCATAGGTGAAAGACATTAAAATAAGAAGCGATATAAAATATTTTTTCATAAATTTTTAATTAAAAAATAAGTTTCAAAGGTAGCCACAAATGTTTTAAAAGAGTTGGAAGCTTTCCGTTTTCTTAGAAATAAAGAATAATTCATTACTTTTGTCAAAAATTATTCACACTCTCAACATCATAGTCATTAAAAACAGGTTCTGCGTATGCTATCAATTTTCACATTTATACTCTCAGGCGTAGCAGTTGGCTATCTGGTACGCAATAAAACACACAAAAAACATGTTGGTTCAATAATCAATGTCATAATTATTGTTTTATTGTTTTTTTTAGGTGTTGCTGTGGGAGCCAATAAGCAAATTGTTGAGAACTTTGCAACTATTGGCTTTGATGCATTTGCAATTGCTTTTGCTTCAACACTTGGGAGCATTCTGTGTGCTTGGTTTATATTTAATAGGTTTTTCAAAAGCAAAAAAGACAAGCCATGAAGCAATCATTCATATATCTTTCATTTTTTGCATTAGGCGTAGCCCTTGCTATACCTGGATTGATACCAAGCTACTTTATTGAGAATGACATCTCAAAATGGATTCTCTACAGCTTGCTGTTCTTTGTTGGAATACAAATAGGGACTAATAAGAATGTACTTAATGT
>CAZIUT010000195.1:0-3375 GCA_964542545.1 uncultured Dysgonomonadaceae bacterium
TTAAATTAGAAAAATCTGACAAAAGCTGTGATGAATAATATGAATAGATTGAAAAATAGATGCAGAGGCGCGATTGTTGCTCTATCATTTTTTGTGATGGGTGCAACAACAGCCTATGCTCAACAAAAAAGCATGTCAACAACCCTTTCTCTACAGGAGTGTAGAGAGATGGCTTTGGAAAACAACATAGAGAATAATATTGCCAAGGAGCAGATAACTGCGGCTAGCTACAGTGTTGCGACATACAAAACAAACTTCCTACCAAAACTATCTGCAGCTGGAACGTATCTTTATAGCGACGCTAAATTTGGAAGAACTATTGAAGGTGGCAACTTGCCAACCTTTATACCCGATGGACAGGGAGGTGCAATTCCTAACGGTGGTTTTGCTTTTATGCCCAACATTCCATTGGAGTTAAAGGTAAAAAGTGCATATAACGGCTCTTTGCGCATAGAACAACCTGTTTTTACTGGAGGTAAGATAACGGCGGCATACAAAATGGCAAAGACTGGCCTTGAAATGGCTAAAGTAAATGAGAAGCTATCAGAAGACCAAGTTATTCTGCTATGCGACGAAGCTTATTGGAATTGTGTGAAAGCAGAAGCTATGATAGAAACTGCCTCTCAGTTTAAAGAAACGCTACAAGAGCTGCACAGAACAGTGACAGCTGCGGTGGATGAAGGAATGACGCACAGAAAAGACTTGCTATCGGTGCAAGTGAAGATGAATGAAGCAGAGCTTAATTTAACCCGTGCACATAATGCTTATAGACTAGCTATTATGAACCTCAATCACACAATTGGGCTACCCCTCCACAACTCTACTAAAGTGGCCGACTCGTTTGAGGAGGATGCAGCTCTTAATGTTATACCAGCATCTTTTGCCACATCAGAGCCGTTCGATATTACGCTGCGCCCAGAGTACAGCCTACTTTCTAAACAGATAGAGATGAAAGAGCAGCAAGTGAAATTGGTGAGAAGCGATTTTTTACCCAATATTGGTGTGATGGGAATGTATGGCTATACAAACGGTCTTGAATTGAATGGTGAAAAACTTTTTGATGGTGCTAACTTTGCAGCTATGCTATCTGTCAATATTCCTATTTTTAATTGGGGTGAAGGTAGAAACAAAGTTAAAGAGGCAAAAGTAGGAAGTTTAATCGCACAAATGCAGCTCAACCATTCTCAACAAGAGATGACCCTTGAAGCCACACAGGCAATAAACAAACTAAACGAAGCAGAACTTGAAGTTACGCTCTCAACCAAATCGGTAGAACAAGCACAAGAGAATATGGAGGTTGGCAAGCAGAGATACAATGCTGGCATGGAAACACTGTCAGACTATATGGAGGCGCAAACAATGTGGCAAAATGCCATGAGCACACTCATCTCGGCCAAGGCATCGCTCAACTTGGCTAAGACTAAATATTTGAAGGCTACGGGAAGACTGCAAGTTAAAAATTAAAAGTTAAAAAGACATAGCAGGCTCCAAGTCAGCATTGACCATTAGTTATTAGCTATACAATATATTGCAACTGCGCCCACGACTATATCGAATGTAAGCTGATAAAAAACTCATGGGGATAGTGTGTAAATAAAAGTAATTTCTGAAGACAAACAGATATGTCAAAAATAACAATAGAGCGCCCATTCGATTGGTGCAACCAATCATTTACCAACATCTATATTGATGACGAAAATATTGGAAAGATAGATGCTGGAAAGAACATTGAATTTGAAGTAACGCCTGGGAAGCATAAAGTGACAGTAACAAGGGGAAGATCGCTCCTTAATAAACCCATTGTGCTGGGTGTAAGTAAAGGTGAAGAAAAGATTGTAAGGGTGGTAAGTTATAAATATAGTAAAGTAACGTGGCCAATTCTTTTTATCTTTTTATTCGGTGTTTATCTAGCATCTGGAATATCCTTCGAATTAAGCGCAAGCTTTGTTATCTTAATTCTAGTTTATACTGTAATTATATATATCTTTAAACTTGTGCATTCTAAGCTGTTTTATTATAAATTGGAAGAGGTGAATGAAAAATTAAGAGCTTAAACCTCTGGACACATTGCAGATAGGCATTGCAAGCGTCTTAAATACTAATAATAGCTGTTCGCATGGGTGGTCTAAACCTGTTTCAGGACAAATCGTATACGGCCTGAAACAATAAAAAACGGATGAGTAGATGCTATAGATATTAACAGATAAACTGTGAGAATGATTAATAGTGTGCGCTTCAAATGTAAAAAACACAAAGAAACTATTGTAAATAACAAACCCATTATTAAACATAAAGCTAAATGCCGAAAATAACAATTATACGCCAAAACGAATGGGCTAATCAATCAAAATACATCAACATTTATATTAATGGTGAAAAAGCAGGACGTATTGGTATCAACCAAACAGCACATTTTGACGTATCGGCAGGTAAACACAAAATAGTACTCAGAAACAAATGGTATGGTGGTAGCAAACCCCTGCCTGTTAACCTTAGCAAAAACAAGAACAAAGTATTTGAAATATCTAGCAATCAATATACTTTATTAATTCTACCTCTTCTTTATATCATTGCAAGCAGTTTGTATTATGGTGCAGTGTCTATCTTTGATTTAGAATCTACTTTTCTCACCAATTTAGTAGGATTGGGATTAGTATATTTGTCGCTTTTCTTCCCATTTTACAATAGATATTATATGAGGTTGAAAGAAGTGAAGCCGGATGCAATAAAAAAAAGAAAAAAAGAAGAGCAAGCACGATTGATAAAGGAGGTTATGGAGTAAAAGAAGGGGTTTGGTCTATATTAAGTTTTAGAGTTCAGCACTATCCATCATTTAAAAACTATTCAAGGATTGCCTGCAATAATAACTATCTATCTGTGCCCATAAGAGCTATCGATATTGAAGTGCTTTAAGTGGACAGACTTAAAGAATATTACCTCAACAATAAACCCTTACCTGATCGAGGCAGGCTATAATGCTTAATTCTTACTTCTTAACTCTAAACTCTAAATTCATTTTCTTATCTTTGCAGTCTGAAACTAAAAGATATAATTTACAACACACTACATCATATATTATGGCAAAAGTATTGAAGGATTTAACTCCACGCAGTAAAGATTATTCTCAATGGTACTTAGACTTGGTAATTAAAGCTGACTTGGCAGAAAACTCTGCTGTACGCGGCTGCATGGTTATCAAACCCTATGGGTATGCTATTTGGGAAAAAATGCAACGTCAGTTAGACGATATGTTTAAAGAAACTGGTCATGAGAATGCCTATTTCCCGTTGTTTATTCCTAAATCGTTCCTAAGCAAAGAGGCCGACCATGTGGAAGGTTTTGCCAAAGAGTGTGCTGTAGTAACTCACTATCGTT
>CAZIUT010000196.1:0-3326 GCA_964542545.1 uncultured Dysgonomonadaceae bacterium
TTGAAGTGCTCACTTCGCGCCTCAATAATATTGCAGGATATGCAGGTGTTGGAAATAGTACAAATATAATAGCTCCTGGTTATTATGACCAAGCAGGGCAGTATTATCCATATCAAACAGAAAATGAGTTAATAGGCGGAATGCCTCTTGTAGCTCAAGGTGGAAATAATGGAGAGCTGAGATGGCAGATAGACTCGTTACAACAACAAGTGAGTATGTTGTCTGCTCCAGCTTTTGTTGCTGAAAATCAAGACGAAATCAGTCGTTTGAATAAAGAAATTGATGAAAAGCAAGATATAATTCTTGCATCAACAGCACTTTCTCCTGAAGCTAAAGCAATTGTAAGAAGCTATGGCACATCGCAAATGCAGGTGTTTTTTGCCAATGATGTTGCTGATGTTTCTCCTAAATATTTTGATGAGGTGAAGAGTGCAGCCACAGTTTTAAGAAGAAACCCTCAGTTGGCTGTAGTGCTTAAAGGCTTTGCAAGTCCTGCAGGGAATTCGAGATACAATTACGATTTGTCGATGCGTCGCAACGAATCAGTAAAACGTATGTTGATAGATTATGGAGTGTTTCCAGATCAAATAACATCGGTGTTTTATGGCGAGGATAAAACTTCGTCTGCAAGTAAAGCACGAAGAGTAGATATAAAGTTCATTATAAAATAGGTAGTGCAAATTATTTATTAAAAGTATAATATCAAAAGGTCGACAATTAAATTGTCGGCCTTTTTTATTATCTTGCATTTTAATTTTTCATTTATGACAATAACTTATGAAACGTTTTCTATCCTTTGTCTTCGTTTTTTCAATTCTGCTTGTTAGTTATGCACAACCATCGTTGCTGCAGTTTATAAACAATCCTGCGCTAAAACACGCATCAATAGGAGTGAGTGTAAAAGATTTAAGTACAGGTAAAACCATAGTTTCGTATAATGAGGACAAATCGCTAACCACCGCATCAATAATGAAATTGATTACTACTGCAACTGCGTTGGAATTGTTAGGCCCCAATTATAAATATGAAACAAAACTTGCATTAGATGTTACCGACCCCTTTAAATTGCTTGTGCTTGGTTCGGGCGACCCAACGCTGGGCACTTCTGTTTTTGAAGAAAACCCTAATTCGTTTCTGATGGAATGGTCGCAAAAACTTCAAGCAAGGCTTGCTGGTGTAAACAACTTGAAACTCTATGTTGTAGACAATCTTTTTGGTTACAACGGTGTGTCTGATGAGTGGACATGGATTGATATGGGCAACTATTATGCGGCGGGCGCATATGGAGTGAGCGTTTTTGATAATACTTATCGTTTGTTTTTCAATACTACAGACAAAAATAGTAGTCCCAAGATACTTCGTACCGAACCCGAAATAAAAGGACTCGCCTTTACCAATTATTTAAAATTGAATACTACAGGTCGCGATAATGGTTATATATATGGAGCACCATTTTCTTATGATCGCATTTTGCGTGGCAATATCCCTAGCGGCAAAACTGCTTTCAGTATTAAGGGAGATATTCCCGATCCAGGTTTGGTGTTGGGCGAGGTGTTAGCTGCAGAGCTGCAAAAGAGGGGTATAAGAGTAGCAACAATTGAAACTGCTCAACAAAATTATATTTCTAATATTAGTGGAAACATCAAGCCAAAAGCTCTTAATTATAGAGAGGGAGAGGTGCTGCATGTTCACCAGTCTCGTCCACTTACCAATATATTAAGAGAAATAAATGTAGAGAGTAATAATCATTATGCTGAACACCTAATTCGCACAATAGGTCGCAGTGAGAATTCCGATATCTATAGCGACGCATTGGAGGAAGGCATAAAATATATAAAAAAATATTGGGAACAGCGTAGTGTATCAACTTCATCATTATTTCTTCACGATGGTTGTGGCTTAGCCCCTCAAAATGCAGGTAGTTCTGAGCTGTTTTGCGATTTACTTGTGTATATGTACAATAGAAGCAATTACGCGAAAGAGTTTTTTGCATCATTGCCTTTGGCGGGCAGAGATGGTACACTCAAATATTTTATGAACAATACAAAGTACAGTGGCAAAGTTAGGGCCAAAAGTGGAAGTATTGGCGGTGTTCAGTGTTATGCTGGTTATCTGATAGATGGTAATAAACGGTATGCATTTACCATTATGGTTAATAAATTTACAGGCTCAAGAAGTGAGGTTCGCAAAAGCATTGAGCAGTTTATAAGTACATTGTGAGTATTTGAATAATGTGGGTTATATGTCATAAAACTTCAATCCTTCGTGATGGTTTTGAAAAGTATGTCATAAAACTCCAATCCTTCATGATGGATTGGAAAAACATGACATAAAACTCCAATCCTCCGTGATGGATTTGAGAAGTAGGACATAAAACTCTAATACTTCATAGTCTATTTGAAAAAAGAAGGGTTGAATTTTAAATCTACGACTCAATATTTGAAAAAAGGTCTTTGTGAGCTTCATTTAAGCACCCTACTTTAAACTCTTTTTCTGATGGATGAAAAATTGCTTTCGATTATAATAGAAACCACTGAAATATGTTTTGCCATTAAAATGATATGTGCCTAAACATAAAAAAGAGGACAAACTTTATTGTTTGCCCTCTTTCAATTATCTTATAGTTTTGTTTACCTCTTGATTAACGCTTTACAACCTCCAACAATTCAATTTCGAAAACCAATGTAGTATTTGCAGGAATGTTACTTTGCTCATTTGTGCCATATCCAAGTCTCGAAGGTATCCACACCTCCCATTTATCTCCCTCTCTCATGTATTGCAAAGCTGTGCTAAATCCGTCAATTAAACCCGATACCCTAAAAATACTGGGATATCCATTGCGGTTGTCTGTAGTATCAAAAACATATTTGTTGGTTATTTCAAGTCCTTCTTCGTCGGTAAAGGTGTTTGGTTTATTCCAATCAACTACTTTAAACCAACCAGTGTACAATACTTTCACTTGGTCGTTGTAAAGAGCACGCTCTCCGTTTTCATCGCCGCTTTTAATTACTTTATATGCAATTGATCCGTTTTTCGATTGAGATTGTATAGTTTTATATTCAGCCGATGCAGCAGTCTTTGTAAAAGCAGCATAGTTGTTATCTTTCCATATGTTATCTGTTTCGTCGTCTTTAGAGCACGAAGCAAATACCAATGCTGCAAGAGTTATAAGTAATAGTAGTTTTGTTCTCATTATTTTTTTGTTTTATAGTCTTTCTATGTCTAATCTTTTCTTGCAAAGATTATTTATATTAGTTGTTTTAGTAAGCTCTCGATTGATGTTGTTTTTGATATCTCATTTTCCAACTCATCAAACGTAACACGCT
>CAZIUT010000197.1:0-3312 GCA_964542545.1 uncultured Dysgonomonadaceae bacterium
CGATAAGTAATAAAAGCGGTTGGATATTACCAACTCTATTATTTACAACAATATGTGAGGCATTAAGTTGAGATAGTTTTATTACTTTGTTTGGGTTATTTGGCTGCACTTCTTCAAGCGTAGTGACAGAGTCTGTTAGTTGAGGTGCAATATATTTATTTGCCAACGCCAGAGACGAACTGTATACTTATGTCATAGCGACATGAATAGTAAGGCCCTTCACTAAGAAAATACTTCAATAATGATGGGCTTTACAGTATACATAAGAATTCAATTAGAATGCTAATTATATGATGATTTTAGATTAATGCATCAAGGGCAGTTTTTAAATCTGTAATTATATCTTCTACATTTTCCAACCCTACCGAAATGCGCACCAAGCCTTCGCTTATATTGCTGGCCTTTCTCTCTTCGGGAGTGTAAGGCGAGTGGGTCATACTGGCAGGATGTTGGATAAGTGTTTCGGCATCGCCCAAACTTACTGATATCTTCAGAATTTTCAGGCTGTTCAATAGTTTTTTACCAGCCTCAATGCCCCCTTTCACCTCAAAAGCTATCATTGCTCCTGGTAGTTTCATTTGACGTTGCACCAATTCATATTGAGGGAACGAATGAAGCCCAGGAAAAAGCACACTCTCCACTGCAGAATGACTTTCTAAAAACTCTGCCACTTTTTGAGCATTAGCACAATGTTTCTCCATGCGAATCTCTAATGTTTTTAATCCGCGAGAAATAAGAAAAGCATTGAAAGGACTGAGGCTTGCACCAGTTAAATCTTTAATTCCTAATAAACGCACCTCTTTTATGTAATCTTCTTTTCCTACCACAAAGCCGGCTATAACGTCGCCATGTCCGTTGAGGTATTTAGTGGCAGAGTGAACCACTATATCTGCACCAAAATCTAAAGGCATAGTAATATAAGGGGTAGAGAAAGTATTGTCGACCATCAATCTGCAATCTTCTTGCTGGTGAGCAATATCTGCTATTGCTTTTATATCTGTAATGTTTAGGTTGGGGTTGGCTGGTGTCTCCAAATAAACTAGTTTGGTGTTTGGGCGCATTGCCTTTCTAACATTCTCTGGGTTGCGAGTGTCCACAAAAGTTACTTCTACTCCATATCTAGAAATGCCATGGTTCAAGAATGCATAAGAACAGCCATATAAAGTTTTTCCTGAGATAATATGGTCACCTTGCTTTACACACACCCATATGGCCGATGTAATTGCTCCAATGCCCGAAGCTGCGGAAACACAAGCTTCGCCACCTTCCAACAGAGCCATCTTTTCTTCGGCTAAGTTATTTGTGGGGTTGCCCAATCTACTGTAGATATAGCCTGGTTCTTCTAATGCAAAACGTGCTCCACCTTGTTCTGCAGTTTCAAATGTAAAAGCCGATGTTTGATAAATAGGGTCGCAAAGTGCTCCAAACTGATTGGGTTGATGACCTCCATGGATGGCTTTTGTTGCAAAACCAAGTTTTTTGAGTTGATCTTTATTCATAATGGTATTAAGTATTAATTAAGTGTGTAAGAATAGTTGCGTATCAGGTTATTGTATAGCAAAGATAAAGAAACTTACTAAAAAAAGGAATGAATAGAGGTTAATGTTGGTCTTGTTTGCATTTATTGTTTTACTAAAATGCTGCTATTGTTTTTATTTTTTTTTACAGCAAACTTCCTTACATTTGTAATCAAGATTAATTACTCTAATTATAAATATCATTATGGAAAGAGACGCACGTATTTTTGACATTATTGAAAAAGAAAAACAACGCCAGCTGAAGGGCATTGAACTAATTGCTTCAGAGAATTTTGTTAGCCAACAAGTAATGGAAGCAATGGGTTCTGTACTTACCAACAAATATGCAGAGGGGTATCCCGGAAGACGTTATTATGGTGGGTGCGAATTTGTAGACATGAGCGAACAACTGGCTATTGATAGACTGAAAAAGCTTTTTGATGCAGAGTGGGCAAATGTCCAACCACACTCTGGTGCACAAGCCAACGCTGCTGTATTCTTGGCTTGTTTAAAAGCAGGTGATAAGATATTGGGTTTAAATCTTTCTCATGGAGGACACTTAACGCATGGTTCGCCTGTTAATTTTTCAGGATTAATGTACGAAGCATTAGAGTATAATGTGCGTAAAGATACAGAGCAGGTTGACTATGACCAGTTAGAAGAAGTGGCTCGTGCCCAACGTCCAAAAATGATTATTGGTGGTGCATCTGCTTATACGCGCGAATGGGATTATGCTAGAATCAGAAAAATAGCTGACGAAATTGGTGCAATCTTCTTATTTGATATGGCGCATCCCGCTGGACTTATTGCAGCTGGCTTATTGGATAATCCTGCAAAACATGCTCATATTGTTACCTCTACAACTCACAAAACATTGCGTGGTCCACGAGGTGGAGTTATATTGATGGGCAAAGATTTTGAAAATCCTTGGGGAGTGAAAACACCAAAAGGAAAAGTGAAAATGATGTCTGCCATGTTAGACTCTGCAGTTTTTCCAGGTATGCAAGGTGGTCCATTAGAGCATGTAATTGCATCAAAGGCTGTTGCTTTTAATGAGGCTTTAGATGATTCTTTTAAAGTTTACCAAAAACAAGTACAGAAGAATGCGTCTGTTATGGCACAAGCCTTTGTTGATAAAGGATACAAAGTTGTGTCGGGTGGCACAGATAATCACTCCCTATTGGTTGATTTACGAACTAAGTTCCCAGACTTAACAGGCAAGATGGCAGAGAATAGTTTGGGAGAGGCCGACATTACAACCAATAAGAATATGGTTCCTTTTGATAGCCGTAGCCCATTTCAAGCTTCAGGCATACGTTTCGGAACTCCAGCTCTCACTACAAGGGGGTTAAAAGAAGACCTCATGCAAGAGATAGTTGAAATGATAGATTCTGTTCTCTCTAATATCGACGATAAAAAGAATATTGAAGCAGTAAAACAAAAAGTAAATTCAACCATGTGTCAGTATCCTCTTTTTGCATGGTAAATTGATTCAATCATAATTTGAGTATTTTACAAACCGATATACAGTTTGTTCCCGGTATAGGGCCACAGCGAGCAAGTGTTCTCAACAAAGAATTAGATATATTCACGTTGGAAGACTTGCTTCGCTACTACCCTTACCGTTATGTGGATAGAAGTAGACTCTACTATGTGCATGAAATAGAGGGCTCTATGCCTTACGTACAGCTGAAAGGTGTAATAAAATCATTCGAAACTTTTGGCGAAGGGCGTAAGAGAAGATTAGTAGCACACTTTACAGACGGAACAGGTTTTGTAGATTTGGTTTGGTTTC
>CAZIUT010000198.1:0-3312 GCA_964542545.1 uncultured Dysgonomonadaceae bacterium
AATCCAATGCATATTTATAAGTTGATAATCTGCCTTAATCAATGAAATTGAAATAGCATTTTGATTGTTATTGCTGTTCTATCAGTATCGTTTTACTGCTTTGGTTTGAAATTGAATCAATGTGTAAGCAATTAGCCCTAAAATATTTCAAATGAATAGTTGCAAACTCTCTATATATTCTCATCCTTGAGGTGCTGTTGTTTATGATTTTTTAATCGAAAAAAATGTTTATTCTTATTTTTCTTTTTTATAAAAGTTGATATTGCATTTTTTTAAAATCAACAACATATATTATAAACAAAAAATCAATGCAACAAGTTTAAAAGAAACGTGTTATATTAATTGTGAATACTTTTATTGCTGCTTTTTTTTATAGCATAAAGTTGGACTATTATTTTAAAGAACAAAATAGTTATGAATTATAACCTGATAAAATCTCTTTTATTATTTTCAATGTTTATTACTTCGTTTAGTATTATGGCTCAAAGCAACAGCCATAATACAATTGAACCAACTGATACTGTTGTAACGCTTCAAGAAGTAGTTGTAAATGCCTACCAAACACAGAGCAGTTTGCGCCGTATTCCAGGTAGTGTGTCAGTGCTCACAGACAGTGAGGTTTCGGCTTGGGATGCCAACAGTATGGCCACAACTATCAATTCGATGCCAGGCGTGTACATGCAAAGTGGCACGTATGCCACCAGCCGAATAGTTATAAGAGGCATGGGCAGCAGAACACCCTATAATACCAATAGAATAAAATTCTACCTCAATGATATTCCTATTACCTCTTCCGACGGAGTTTCCAATCCCGAAGATATAGAGCTACAAATGATTGACAGATTAGAAATTGTGAAAGGTCCGGCTTCTGCTTTGTATGGCTCGGGGTTGGGTGGAACAATTAATATGTTTACAGCCAAAAACTATGGTACAAACACACAAGCGCAGGTTCATTATGGATCCTTCAATACATTAAGGGCAAATGTGCAGCAAAGCTTCAAGTCTGATAATTTTTCATTGCAAGCCCACCTCTCTGCCGTAAATTCTGATGGATACCGCGAAAACAATCATCTGAAAAAACGCACTGCTCTTCTTGCAGGCAATGTTAATGCAAAACTGATGGATATTGAGTATTTTCTTCACGCAACTTATATGAATGCCGGAATCCCCAGCTCGGTGGGTAAAACTCTTTTTGAAACCAATCCAAAAGCAGCTGCAAAAAATTGGAACGAGATAAAGGGATATAAAAGATATCATAAAGGAGTAGGGGGGATAGCTCTTGCGAAACATTTTAATACTAGTTGGAACAACAAGCTAATTATTTTTGGAAAATGGAACGATAGTTACGAACGCCGACCCTTCAATAATCTTGACGATGGCTCGCGGGGCGGGGGCATTCGCAACAAGCTAAGTTATCACTCCACAAAAATAGATGTGGTGATGGGCCTTGAGCTGGTAACCGATGCGTATAAATGGCTGATTGATAAAGACGATGTGTTGCTGAACAAAAACAGAGAAACACGCAATCATCTCAACCTGTTTGGTGTGGCTTATTATCGACCCACCCCTAAACTGAATATCTCACTGGCAGTTGCCTACAATCATATTCGATACAAACTGCAAGATCAGTTTCAAGAAGATGGCAACAAGTCTGGCAGCCGAAGCTTCCCATCCATGCTTTCGCCACGCATTGGCATCAATTATGCTCCGCATCGTCAGGTGGCCGTCTATGCATCGGTTGGTCATGGTTTTTCGCTTCCCTCACCAGAGGAAACATTGTTGCCAGAAGGCAACATCAACCCCGATATTAAACCCGAAGAAGGCATTCAGTATGAATTGGGTTCTCGTTTTTATTTGTTTGATAATAATATGGAGATTGACGCCACTCTTTATTGGATAGAGCTCAACAATCTATTGGTAACAAAACGATTGACAGAAGATATCTTCACAGGCATCAATGCAGGAAAAACGCGTCACAAGGGCGTTGAAGTATCCATGCGCAACAGGCTTTTCTCTTATCGTCAGTTTCCAGGTCGTTTGTCATCCAATCTTAGTTACACATTCTCTAAGAATCGTTTTATCCATTTCACAAGTGATGCTCAGGTATACGATGGAAACCATCTGCCAGGAATACCCAGCTACACAGCACAAATTAGCTTTAAGTGGGCTCCCATTAAATCAATGACTATCGATGCGCAAATTCAAACCAATGGCAAGCAGTATTTAAATGATGAGAACACACGTTCTCAGTCGTCTTATTTCTTTAGCAACCTTAAAGTATCAAACAGATTTAAAGCATTCAGAGATTCGTCGCTCAGCCTCTATGTTGGGATCAACAATATCACTAACGCTCACTATGCATCTATGATTATTGTAAATGCTAAAGCATTTGGCACGGCCGAACCGCGCTATTACTATCCATCATTGCCCAGACATGCTTATATGGGTATAAGCTGGAGTTTTTAAAAACTAGCGTTGGGTGAAGATGTTGTAAAACAACAAATCTACACTTTTGCGCCTTCTTCGCATTTGCAAAATGACAAAATCACGTAACAATATACATAATCATTTTAAAGAACGGTGACCTTTAAACTCTTTAATCCCCCTTATCAATCTCCTGAAGGGGCTTTGGAGTGTATAGCAATTTAACCATTAAATTATTTGTTGGTAGTAAAAGGGTGAGGGCAAGCAGTCGCCCCAAGTAGATTGCAATAGCAGTGTGCTTCAATCAAACAGATTCTTCATATGCATTCGGATATGACAGGGCTAGTTAAATATTTTGATTGCTGTTCCAGTAAGAATCTTCGTGTAGGTTTCGAAGAAATAAACCTCGCCGAAACCTTGTTTTTGCTCTTATCTTTTCATTCATCTTCATGCACCGCTCATCTTCAAGCGTTTCAATAAAGAAAACACTTTTCACTGTTAATTTCGTTATCGTTAGTGAAAATAGTCCTTCTTCATAATGTGCCGAATAGATCTTGCAATTTTTCGATAATGACAGAGTCACACCAGAGAAGTCAGAAATCTTTTCGTTGTTGATTAAATCTAATCGGAGGGCTTCGACGTCTTTTCGTCACTGACTGAAGCCTTTCCATTATGTTTGAAAACTTCGCAGTCATTGACTAAATCCTTTTCAACATGTTTGAAGCTTCTCCGTCATTGACTAAACTCTTTCCAATGTGTTTGAAAACTCTCCGTCACTGACTAAATCATTTCCAACATGTTTGAATCTTCTTCGTCACTGACTAAACACTTTTCAACATGTTTGAAACTTATCCGTCATTGACTAAACACTTTTCAATATGTTTGAAA
>CAZIUT010000199.1:0-3280 GCA_964542545.1 uncultured Dysgonomonadaceae bacterium
TTTAAGAGACGCAATAAAAGACAGACGTTCATATTATCAACTAGAAAACACTTCGCCAGTTTCTGATAAAGAGATACAAGAAATCATAGAGCATGTATTGCTCTATGCTCCATCGGCATTTCACTCTCAATCTGCACGACTGGTGCTTTTGCTAGGAAATAATCACACCAAAATGTGGGAAATAACCAAAGATGAGCTGAAGAAAGTAAGCAAATCGGAAGAAGCTTTCAAAGCAACAGAAGATAAAGTAAACACCTCTTTTGCTTCAGGATATGGCACAATTCTGTTTTTTGAAGATAAAACAGTTATAAAAGGCTTGCAAAACAATCTTCCAACTATGGCAGATAAGTTTGCACAATGGAGCGAGCACTCATCGGCCATTGCTCAAGTGCTCACATGGATAAGTTTGGAGAGCGTTGGTTTTGGTGCTTCGCTTCAACATTACAATCCGCTGATTGACGAAGCTATTAAAAAAGAGTGGTCTATCAATGAAGATTGGGAGCTAATAGCTCAAATGCCTTTTGGCACGCCAATTGGTCAACCAGGTGAGAAATCACATGTTTCTTTAGAAGAGCGGCTGCTTGTAATTAAATAGATTTTTATTGAAACGACAACTAATATAGAGAAGACACCTGAATTGGGTGTCTTTTTTTATTTTAAAGAGTTTTTAGAGTGAGTGACACCATTTTTCACAGAAAATATATGATGTACAAAACCATCTGCCCTCACCCAATACAAGCAAAAGCTCCTTTTTGCGGAAAATGGGCAAAAACAGTGAAATGTGACAGTTCGGTGCTTATGACTGAGTTCTATTTACGAAATGAAAATAAATGAAGTCTATTGGGGCTTACAACTTTCCTTTCAAAACAAATCGGAGCCCTTCGATTTGATTTAGTCAATGACGAAAGACTTTCGGAGCCCTTCGATTTGGTTTAGTCAGTGACGAAAGACTTTCGGAGCCCTCCGATTTGGTTTAGTCAGTGACGAAGGACTTTCGGAGCCCTCCGACATAGTTCAGTCAGTGACGAAGGATTTTCAGAGCTCTCCGATTTGATTCAGTCAATGACGAAAGATTTTCGGAACCCTTCGATTTAGTTCAGTTAGTGACGAAGTTTTTTCTGAACCCTCCGATTTGATTTAGTCAATGACGAAGAATTTTCAGAGCCTTCCGATTGGGTTCAGTCAGCGACGAAAAGACGTGGAAGCCCTCCAATTGGGTTCAAACAATGACCAAAAGTTTTTTCACCTCTCCGGAGCGACTCTGTTAATAGCGAAAAATTGCAAAACCTATTTGGTGATTATGGTTACCTTTGAGAAATGGCTAGTTAGAGAATATCCTCAGGTAATGCCAAAAGGCAGAATAAGGAAAGCAATCAAATATACTTATCATATTTATAATCGACACTCTAGGTATCATCTTGACGGAAGATATCGCATAGACAATAACATGGCTGAAAACAGCATACGCCCACTTGCACTGGGTCGCAAAAATTATCTGTTTTGCGGAAACCACGATGCAGCAGAAGATGCCGCTATCATATACTCTTTGCTTGGTACTTGCAAGGGTTTAAATGTCAATTTCCGTGACTGGTTGATATATCTGCTGAGCCATACCCATGATTTTGACAACGACTACTCAAAAGATTTGGCCGAACTCTTGCCAAACAATTGGGCTGAAAAGCTCTCCTAATAACTCCGTATTGTCTCTGAATGCTTTCAGAGTTTTTCAGACTTCTCTCTGAAAAATTCTGAGAAAGTGAATTCTTATACGGAGTTCACCGAATGCTTACCAAGTAGTAAAACTTATCGTCAATATAAAAAAGTGTAAGTGCAATATACCCCAATAGTAAGACAAAGGTAATGGCCTGACTTTTAAGTACAAGCATAAGAGCAATGGATAAAACAAAAATATAAATAAGTGTAGGAATACAAATGAGTAAGAAGTAGACCAGATAAGCCCTCCATTCGATAGGTACACCAGAAATAAGACTAAAGTGAACTAACTAATACAATGCCAATGAGGTTGAGACGTAAAAACACCCTCAAATTACCCCAAATCTTGCCAATAACATACTCTGCATTGCGTACATTTTTTTAGATAATCGTTTATCAAATCAGTTATATTGATAATAAACGCATAAAAACAGCAATGTTTTTATTTAACGATGGTTTAAAGTGTCTCATTGCTCAGTATTTAGAAACATAAGCATTAACGATCAGCATATCAATACGTTCGCTGAATAAGGTTTACCCCAATGGAAGCCATGCATTAAAAGATATCAATAACTCATTGTAAAAATTAACAACAAATATATCGTGTCGTTTCAACAATAACAAGTTGTTTTAATGAAGAAGAGCATTTTCTTGTGTTCATTGGTAGAATAAATCATAAAAAAAGGGGCATTCATTTATAATTAATCATTGAGTTAACTGCGAAAAGCCTCAAATGTTGATTATTAGTTTTTTCCACCCTTTATCCATGAAGAGAAAAGCCCAATGATCAACACGCTGCCAAAGTGCCCTTTAGATAGCAAACCAATGAATAATGGACATTCGACTTCCTCGAGGACGTATCTATCATTCAGCTTGTGATATAAAAATATTCAATTCCTTTGGTGATTGGTGAATGGAGCATATAATTGGTGAACTGTTTGTAAATAGGCAAAAATGAACAGTTACAACAACCAGGCTTCGACATGCTCTGCAACAGGCCTATCTTTTGAAATATAATCTATTCCATTGATAACGTAGTGAAAAAATTCCAATCACCCCCTCTTTTCCCAAATACCTTTCGGTTTTTTTGGGAAAAGAGGGGGTGACTGGGGATGTCATTCGTAAACTCAAGGCTTTGCCATTGATCTGAATTATATCGGCCCCTACGAGGCCTCAAATGCATTTATCCACAAAGCTAACGAATTAGCATTAACAATTAACCATTACTATTTTAACCATTGGTCAAACCACTTCGCAAACTCGCGCTGAAACAACACCCCATTTTGTGGTTGTGCTATCCAGTGGTTCTCATCGGGAAATATAAGCATGCGTGCTGGTATGCCTTGTAGTTTAGCGGCATTGAAAGCCATCATTCCTTGCGATGCAAGAATACGATAATCCAACTCGCCATGCGTAATCATGATAGGAGTGTTCCATTTATCCACAAATTTGTGTGGCGATGTAGCATATGTTTTTTGTGCTGTGGCGTTAGATTTATCCCAATATGGGCCGCCCATATCCCAATTGGCAAAGAACATCTCTTCAGTCTCAAGATACTGTGCTTCAA
>CAZIUT010000200.1:0-3262 GCA_964542545.1 uncultured Dysgonomonadaceae bacterium
CGCCACTAGCGAAACCCAATTCTACGCGTAGGAAAGCATTCCGCCACTAGCGAAACCCAATTCTACGCGTAGGAAAGCATTCCGCCACTAGCGAAATCCAATTCTACACGTAGGAAAGCATTCCGCCACTAGCGAAACCCAATTCTACACGTAGGAAAGCATTCCGCCACTAGCGAAATCCAATTCTACGCGTAGGAAAGCATTTCGCCAGTAGCGGATTCCAATTCTACGTGTAGGAAAACTTCATTTATGTAACTTGAAAAGCCTTTAAAAGCTCGTTTGTTTTCATTTCTTAAATATAACACCTCCTAAACAATCAAACTGTCATATTTCGCTGTTTTTGCCTTTTTTTGAAAAATGAGTAAGTTGGCTCAGTAAACTCACAGTGTCAGATTGGGCACACCAATATATCTTGGCAATATGATGAAGTGTTTTATTCACGAATACAGGATGAAAAGACTCTTTTAACTCATATAATTAATGCTTTTAGCTCCAGCCTAGTTGCAGCAAAGCAGAAGCTCAGTCACCGAAGTTCAGCAATCAGATAAAAACAAACAATATCCAAAAAGTGGGCCTTCACATAAAATATATCAAGTCAGTAAATTTCTGGTTATTAGTTACAGACACATAAAATAATAAAAGTGTGATAAATAATGCAGATTAATCAGTTTTTTGGAGGAAGAATAAACTCTCTTATCTTACATTATTATTGTATATTTGTATTTAGCCATTTTTTTTGTAACCAAAAGATGCACAGCAAGTTTTTGTAAAGTGCTCGTATTTAAACTATTGAGATATGAATTTAATTAAAAGCCTAATGAAGCATACTGCTTTTATTCTTTTGATATGCTTTGTTGTTGGTTTAGCCAATCCTGTTCAGGCACAAACAGAGAATACTGAAGATGAAATAAAACTTGGTCTTGTATTAAGCGGTGGCGGAGCAAAGGGTTTTGCCCATATTGGAGCCTTGAAAGTGTTTGAAGAGGCTGATATACCCATTACCATTATATCGGGCAATAGCATTGGTACAATAGTAGGCGCTCTCTACTCTATTGGTTACTCAGCACAAGATATCGAGGATTTTGTTAGAGAACAAGATTGGGAAATGTTGCTTTTAGATAAAATACCCCGGAAACTTAAAACTCCCTTCAAGCAAAACTATGAGCAAAAATATCTTTTACAGTTTGATTTAAATACAAAAAGTAAAAAATTATCATTACCCTCAGGCTACGTACAAGGAAATAATATACTAAACCTCTTCAGTGGTATCACTGCTAATATAGCTGATAGTATTCATTTTTCTGATTTACCAATACCTTTTGCTTGTGTGGCCTATAATTTAGAGACTGGAAAAGAGGAGCTTTTGAATCAGGGTCATTTGCCAACAGCTATGTTGTCGAGTATGGCCATTCCTGGAGCATTCTCACCTGTCAATTTTAATGGTATGAGATTGGTTGATGGAGGTGTAATTAACAACTTCCCAGTGGATGTTGCTAAAAATATGGGAGCTGATTTAATAATAGGTGTTGACTTACAACAGGAGAAGGACAAAGACCTGCAATTTGAATCTATCACTTCTATTTTGATGGGAATTGTAAATCAGATAGAGGTGGAGAAGCACAATAATAACATTGAGTTGGCTGATGTGGTTATTAAGCCTGAACTTAAAGATGTTTCTACATTCGACTTTAAAGCTAGTGCTGTAGATAGCATTATGAAGCAAGGAGAAGTTGCTGCTCGTGAGCAGTTGCCCAAGATACTAGAATTAATTGCAGGACGCAATATCAAACGAAACAACAATAAAGATATTGCTTATAAGCATGTTGATGAATGGTTGATAAGAGAGGTTGTGATAGGAGATGACTATCAAGACGATTTTAGATTTATATTATCTACATTAAATATTACCCCAAATACTGTTTATACCACCAAAGAGATAGATGAGGCAACAAAAAGATTGTATGCCTATGGCAACTTTGAGATGGTAAACTATAAATTGAAGCCAAATGGTATGGGGCACAATCTTGAATTGGTTATAAAAGATAAAAAAGAAACTAAACTGATGTTAGGAGCGGGTCTTAACACAGTTGATCTTGCTGCAATATATGCTAATTTCTCAAACCAAAATTACTCCAAATTTTTCAGTCTTATGATGATTGATGCAAAAATAGCTGTCAATCCTCAGATTAAAATGAAGATGGAGTCAAATAGAAATAACTTCACTTCTATGGGTATAGAGGTGGGTTCACGCTACAATAAGTTGAATCAATATGAAAGGGGAACAAGAACTGGCAAGTTGGATGTTGTAAATGTGGATGCTTCAATATACACCAACAGAAGGCTCCAAAATAATATTGATTTCGGGGTGGGGATAAGTCAACATTATTATAGTAGTAGTAGCTATAGACGCAACTCTGGCGAAACAAATAAATTGTTTGATGCAGATAATAGTGGTTTTTACTCAACTCTGTTTGGTCAATTCAGAGTTGATAGCAGAGATGATGTCAATCTTACCAAGAGGGGCCTCTTTTTAAACACAAAATTCTCTCTTCTTGTAAACAAGGGAGAGTTTTCTAATATTGTTCCAATTTATCACTTAAGGCTAAATTCAATAGTGTCGCTTAATGATAATCTTTCTCTCTTGGGCAATTTTTACCATCGAACCCTATTTAATATCGATGATCAGAGTTCGGCTTATGCCAATTATGCAGCCAATACTTTTAATTCTTATTCAGATTACTCTTTTCCTGTATTAGGGCAACGAGGCATCAGTTTTTTAGAGCCTGTGAGTACTTTGGCAGAGTTGGGCTTAAGAATCGGACTTGATGATAAGAACTACTTAACACCACGAGTGCAAGCTTTATTGCAATTTGATGAATGGGAAAATTTCGGGCTTGATAATTTTAATTGGAGTGCTGGTGTTACCTTTCAAACTTCAACACGACTCGGACCTATTGATTTCACACTTGGCTATCAAAATGAGTTTAGCGACTTCAACTTCTTTGGTGGAATAGGCTATCAATTTTAAACATAGATATAATAGGAAAGCTTTACGCTATAACAGTTGAGACACAATTAATCGTGTCTCAACTGTATAACCATACTGTTTAAGCACCACACACTACCTGCCCCTTCTCAGCAAATCGGGTATTTCACTTGGCTCTTTAGCCACTGGTATGCCAGCTGCTTCAAATGCTGCAATCTTTTCAGCAGCTGTTCCACCACTGCTCGAGATGATAGCTCCTGCATGGCCCATCTGTTT
>CAZIUT010000201.1:0-3242 GCA_964542545.1 uncultured Dysgonomonadaceae bacterium
CATCAGATATAGCCATGATGATTTAAACTAAAAGAAAAGCAATGAAAATATGAGTGGTTTTGAAGTAAGCAATTGGTTATGGTGAAGAGCTTTGGCAATAAAGTAATAGATTTCAATAGTAATTTGCACTATACAGGCAAATTGCCTCTGGGTTTTCAGGTAATTAATCCTTTTATGGATAATCCTGAAACGATGGAGGTAATGCAACAATTTTACCATAAGTATTACCAAGATTCAAACAATCGTAAATTTATTGTAGGTATCAATCCTAGTCGACACGGAGCAGGAGTAACAGGAATTCCATTCACAGATACTAAACGCTTGGAAAGTGAATGTGGTATTAAAATGCACTCGGCTTATACCCACGAGGTTTCGTCTGTTTTTATGTACGAGATGATAACTCAATTTGGTGGTGCAAGTGCTTTCTATGAGCAATTTTACATCAACTCTCCTTTCCCCTTAGCTATTGTTCGTAAAGCAAAAGGAGGCAAATGGTTAAATGCCAATTACTATGACAATGCTGTACTTTTTGAAATGCTGAAAGATTATATGATTATGACTTTGAAAGAACATATTGATATGGGATTAGATACTTCGGAAGTATATGTGTTGGGAGTAAAAAACGCACAATTTATTCATAAACTAAATAAAGAGGTTAAGCTCTTTTGGAGTTTAAAAGTTCTTGAACATCCACGATACATACAGCAATACAAATTTAAAGAAAAACAGGTGTATATTGACAAATACATTTTGACGTTGAATGATTTATTGTAGTATCAAGCACGGATTATATTGAGTATATATGTAGTAGTTACCGTACTATATCAATGAAAAACACTTTTTTCTTGAAACTACAAAAGCTAGTTATCGGTGTCAGGCTTTTAAAACTGGTATAGTTCTCCACCTTTCATCAGATTTAGATAAGATGATATAAAATTTTTATTTTTGTATCTTCACGAAATAATAAAAAAGATAGATATGATAAAATTTAAAGTGGGCACGCACGATGTGCCTAAAAGTGTAAGTGATGTAGTGGTGGTTTCACCAAAAAACAGTAAAGAAGATTATAACTTACCTGCAGGTGTTATCAAAAAAATAGAAAAACTTATAAAGGATAAAGAGAACGGATATTTCACTTTGTATGACAACGACCATGCTATTAGATTAGTATCGGTGTATGCAAAAGATGAACCTGAAGTAATGAACGATTCAGAAGAGTTGCGCCTATTTGGTGCAGCTGTTTATAAAGCACTTGAAACAGAAAAAATTGAGGAGGCTCAACTTGTTGGATTTACCCATGCTTTGTCATCTTGCGAGAGAAGTCTATTTCTTGAAGGAATGTTGTTGGCTCAATATCGTTTCGATAAGTATAAGAAAGAGAAACAAGAGCCGTCGCTCAAAACTCTGTATATAGATAAAGAATCGGTTGTAGAAGGTGATATAGAAGCATTAGAAAATTTAGTTAAAGCTGTCTCTTTTGCCAAAGATTTGGTAAACGAACCAGTTAATTATTTAGATGCACCCAAATTCTCGGAACTTGCCCAGGAGATGGCTTTGGCGTATGGATTTACAACTGAAGTGCTCCATAAAACAAAGATAAAAGAGTTGAAGATGGGTGGCTTGTTGGGTGTAAATCAAGGTTCGGAAACTCCTCCCACATTCAATATCTTTACGCATAAACCTGCCAACGCTGTAAACAAACAGCCACTTGTATTGGTGGGTAAAGGGGTAATGTTTGATACTGGCGGTTACTCATTAAAAACTGGCAGTTATATGTTAGACATGAAATCTGATATGGCAGGAGCTGCCACAGTATTGGGCACTATTATGGCAGTTGCTGCTAACAAACTTCCCTACTATGTAATTGGATTAGTTCCAGCAACTGACAATAAAATTAGCGCCAATGCACTAGTGGTTGACGATATAATTACCATCTCTGATGGTACAACTGTTGAGGTTCAGAACACCGATGCCGAAGGGCGCTTGGTATTGGCCGATGCTTTGGCTTTTGCCAAGCAGTATAAACCAGAATTGGTTATAGATTTAGCAACATTGACAGGTGCTGCAGCCGCTATTACAGGTTCTTACGGTATTGCAATGGCTGGTAATAGCAAGAGTGCTATGGATGAACTGAAGAAATCGGGTGATAATGTATACGAGCGTTTGATGGAGTTGCCAATGTGGAGAGAGTTTGACGAATTGCTAAAAAGCGAAGTTGCCGACCTGAAAAACATTGGTGGTAGCGAAGGAGGTGCAACTACTGCAGCTAAATTCTTAGAACACTTTACCAATTACGATTGGATACATCTAGATATAGCAGGACCGGCATCCGTAAAAAAAGCTCATGGGTACATTCAAGCAGGAGGCACTGCTTCGGGGGTACGTTTGTTGTACAATTTTATTGAATCGAGAATAAGATTACAATCTGTTCTGAATAAATAAAACTAATAATATTAAGTACATTGTTTTTGATTTTGATGGTACACTTGCTGATACATTTGATGTGTTTAAAACCATTGCCACTACTGAGTATGGTAAATATGATGTAGATTTTGAATTGTTTAAAAGCAAAGGTGCAAAAGAGATGCTGAAACAGTTGGACATAACTCGATGGAAAATTCCTGGAATGATTCTTAACGTTACTTCTAAGCTGAAAAGTAGTAAGGATATCAAACTGTTTCCTGGAATTGCTGATTTGCTCAACACGCTTAAAGAAGATTATAAGATTGGTGTTGTCTCAAGCAACTCGCAAGAGATTATAAAGGCCACGCTCAAAGAATATAATATAGAGAATTTGTTCGAATTTGTATATTCTGATAGCTCGCTTTTTGGTAAGCACTTAGTTTTAGAAAGAATGTGTAGCAAGCACAAAATTAATCCAACAGATGTGATATATATCGGAGATGAGGATAGAGATATTGTTGCTGCAAAAAAGCCAAAATCAAAATGATTGCTGTTACATGAGGCTTTAATTCAGGGGAGAAGCTAAGCAGGGAAAATCCTGATTATTTAGTTGATTCCCCAATACAAATTCTAGAAGCTTTACAAGAATTGCATCAGTAACGAAAAAACAAATTATTTATTTTCATATTGTAGAGGGCACTGCGGCTACAGTCCGCATTGCCCATATGTTATTAGTAATACAATAAAGGGATGAAATAATTTGTTCAATAGCGAGATGATTCTCGCTCGCGCATTCTATGGATATATGCAAATAACTCAGTGTTAAATCAAGCAGAGAA
>CAZIUT010000202.1:0-3230 GCA_964542545.1 uncultured Dysgonomonadaceae bacterium
AAGCCCAATAGCGCCGATGGTACTGCAATATAGTGGGAGAGTAGGTAGCTGCCGTTTTTAATTAAAGAAGCCCGTTCAATTTATTTTGAACGGGCTTTTTTGTGTCTATACATTTTAAACTGTAGATCAATAAATATAAAAATAAATAAAAGTGTAAATAATTTTTTTTCTTTAAAAAATTCACTAAGTTTGAAAAGTTAACAAAAACCTAATACTAGCATATTAAATGAATCAATTGTGTCTCTATAGCCTAATCTGAAGTTTAATTAAATATATTTTGTTATGAGGATCAATTTATTATTGTTTTCAGCAATTATAATATTGCTAAGCTTTCCTTCTTGTGGGCAAGATAACACTGTAGAAGATAGTGCTAGGAAAGATGTGAAGAAAGAGGTGAAAGTAATTGCTACCTTTAAAGATTTGTCTGCAAGTGGTAGTGTAACTACACGTGCAGTAGATAACAGTTGGCAGTCGGGTGATGCAATTGGGCTATTTATGAAGAAAGCAGGTGTTGATTTAACAGAAAGTGCACTAGCCAGTAATGTGAAGTATACAACTACTGGTTCATTTGCTTTTGCAAATCCATCGGAAAACAAAGTGTATTTCCCTTTTGATAAAAGTAATGTTGATTTTATTTCTTACTATCCATATAAAAGTAATCTTAGTGGATTGACTTATGAGGTAGATGTTTCTAGCCAAACCAACTTATCTGATATTGATTTATTATATTCTAACAATGTAAAGGGGGTAAACTATACTGCTGAAAGTGTGAAGTTAGATTTTGAACACCAATTGACAAAAGTAGTAATAAACATATCAAAGAATGAAACAGGAATAGATTTTACTTCTATCGACGCTTTGATAAATAATGTGGCTACAAAGGCTTCGTTTTCATTGTTAGATGGTACATTAACTAAATCAGAAGACTTAAGCAGTGTAAATTTCTATATTTATACGGAAAACAAGAAAGCAGAGGCAATATTATTACCTGATAATGATTTGACTAATAAGGAGTTAGTTATTACTATAGATGGAGTTTCATATTCATACCTACTTAGTAAGTCAACGATAAAATCATTTGATAAATCTACTAAATGTGTATTTAATATAACATTAAAAGCTAGCGATGACAGGGTATTAGAAAATGTAACTGCAGAAATAACTGATTGGACTACTATAACAGAAGATATCACTGCTGAAGAGATTCCTGTGGGATATGAAGGTTCTGAAAGTACAGGAGATGGTGAAGTTCCTGCCGATAAGGATGATGGAAATAATCCTACAGATCCTGGAGAAGGAGAAGGAGAAGGAGAAGGAGAAGGAGAAGGAGAAGGAGAAGGAGAAGGAGAACCTATTGTTGGTGATGGCACACAAAATAACCCATATACTATTGCTCAAGTAATGGAGCTTGAAGCAGTTAAAAATGTGTGGATTGAGGGGTATATTGTAGGTAGTTTTAAAGTGGGGAAAAATGATGTTGATTTGATTACAGTTAAGGATGGAGCAAATATAATGAACATTGCGATTGCTGATATGTCTACAGAAACTTTAAAAGAAAATATTTATCCTGTGGATTTAACAAAAGGGACATCAAAAAATGTATTTCAGGAGCAGGTTAATGTTCCAAAAAACGATATTTTAAAGAAGAAAGTGCTGATTAACGGCGATATCGGTGACTGGAATTGTGGTAATGGCTCTGTCCCCACTCGACAAGCAATGATAAATTTGAAAACAGTTTTCCTTGAGGGTATTGAAATAAAGTAAATGCTTTATTGTTTTACTGCTTAATAGGAAATCCTGTAATTCACTAACACATATATAAAGGGAGATAAAATCAATATTTCATCTCCCTTTATAATTGATACGTTTTTTCTATTACTATTGCTTCTGTTTTTTGCTCAAAATAATATCTATAGCTTCTTCCAGCTTAATAAAATGTTGTTCACCACTGTGCATATTCTTCAGTGTTATTTTATTTTCTGCCATTTCGCTCTCACCAATAATTGCTGTGAAGTATGCATTCGTTCTGTTAGCATAAGTCATCTGTTTTTTCATTTTTGCAGCATCAGGATATATTTCTGTCGAAATTCCTTTGCTACGCAATTGAGAGAGTAGAGGTAATATGTGCGACTCTTCTTTATCACCAAAGTTAACAAACATTACATCCACACCCGACGATAAATTTTTTGGGAAAAGGTTTAACTGATTCAATACATCATATATTCTCTCTGCTCCAAATGATATACCCACACCAGATACATCGGGCATGCCGAATATACCAGTTAGATTGTCATATCTTCCTCCACCAGTAATGCTTCCAATCTCTACATCAAGCGATTCTACTTCAATTATAGCACCCGTATAATAACTCAACCCACGTGCTAAAGTGAGATCTAGTTTAAGGCTGTTTTCCAAATTAAGAAGTGCTGTTTTATTAAGTATAAACTCTAACTCTTCTATTCCTTTTAATCCAATTTCAGAGTTGGCCAAAACAGATTTTAAAACCTTTAGCTTATAATTTTCGTTGCCTTCTAATAAAATAATCGGTTGTAGTTTCTCAATAGCACTTTCAGGAATGTCTTTAGAAGCCAGCTCCTCATTCACTTTTTCCAAGCCAATCTTGTCAAGTTTATCAATTGCTACTGTTATATCAGTTATTTTATCGGCTTCGCCAATTACCTCTGCAATACCTGATAGAATTTTCCTATTGTTTAGTTTAATTGCAACACGAATGCCGAGTTGAGAAAAAACTTTATCTATAATTTGTATCAGCTCCACTTCATTGAGCAATGAGTCTGACCCTACTATATCTGCATCGCACTGAAAAAACTCTCTGTATCGTCCTTTTTGTGGCCTATCGGCACGCCATACAGGTTGTATTTGGAATCGTTTGAAAGGAAAAGTTATTTCGTTTCTATGCATTACAACATAGCGTGCAAAAGGAACAGTTAAATCATAACGCAGTCCTTTATCCGAAATCTTATTGGCAGTTGCTGCTGAGTTATTCTCTTTAATATCTTCTTGGCTCATGCTTTTCAGGAAATCGCCTGAGTTTAGAATCTTGAAAAGCAGCTTATCTCCCTCTTCTCCGTATTTTCCCATAAGAGTAGAGAGATTTTCCATTGCAGGGGTTTCTATATGTTTAAAACCATAAAGTTTATATACATTTTTGATAATATCGAATATATAATTACGTTTCGCCATTTCTTCTGGCGAAAAATCACGGGTTC
>CAZIUT010000203.1:0-3182 GCA_964542545.1 uncultured Dysgonomonadaceae bacterium
ATTTTATTGATATTCAGATAATTATATCGCTATATAATTTTTGTCATGTACTAAAGTAGTTTCTATATCTTTTTCAGATGCAATTGATTAAGAAAGGAGACTTCTACAATTTATTTATAACTATATAAAAGTCCTCTTATACTGAACCTATTTAAACAATAAACACAATGAACAAATCATCTCGCCGCAACTTCATGAAAGCACTTTTAGCATTACCTTTAGCCTCCACAAGCCTAATTCTATTTGCATCTCAACCAGCTTCCAATAATGTGCCATTTAACCATAAATTCAAAACTAGCTTGAATGTCTATTCATTTAATCAACTTTTGCGCGATGGAATAATAGACCTATTCGATGTGTTAGATTTCTGTGCTGAGCACAATTTTGACGCAGTTGACCCTACAGGTTATTACTTTCCTGGATACCCCGAAGCACCTTCCGACGATTATATCAACCGGTTTAAGCGCAAAGCTTTCCTTTTAGGATTAGATATTAGTGGAACTGGAGTGAGTAACGATTTCACACAAACCGATTCTAATAAAAGAAACGCCGATATTGCAATGATTAAAGAATGGATAGTAGTTGCTGCGAAAATGGGTAGTCCTAACTTACGTATTTTTGCAGGAAAAACAAACCACGAAGGCTATTCTCGCGAGCAAGTTTTTGAATGGATGGCACGAGACATTAAAGAATGCTGTGATTTTGGCAAGAAACACGGTGTGATGATTGCACTCCAAAACCACAACGATTTTTTAAAAACAGCAGCTGATGTACAGAGGATTATAGAAATGGTAGATTCTGATTGGCTAGGTCTTAACCTTGATATTGGAAGTTACAGCGTTCATAATCCTTATGAAGAAATTGCCAAAAACATTCAACATGCAATTACTTGGCAAATAAAAGAGAATGTATGGATTAATGGGAAAGAAAGCCCTACAGATTTAGAGATACTTTTGAAAATAATTAAAGATAGTGGCTATAGAGGATATTTACCTATAGAGACATTAGGTAAAGGCGACCCATACAAAAAAGTGCCAGCACTTTTAAATGAAATGGAGTCAATCCTATCTACTTTATAAGTTTTCTCAGTGTATATTTTAGTGTCTTCTCTTTTAATTTAATAATTAATCATTGCATTTAACATCATTTTCTACTGCCTGTTAGTTTTTTACAAAGTTAAATCAAATCTAATAAGCTCACTATTAGTTGTTTCTATAATACAAGTTTACTATCTTTATAAAGTAATATTAAAAACACAAAATAACATGAAAATAATAACCTTAATTGACAACCGTACTCAATCAGATAAACTAGATACAGAACATGGTTTATCGCTATACATTGAAACAGACGATGGGCAAAAGATATTGTACGACACTGGCCAAAGCAATCTGTTTATGCACAATGCCACGAAGCTGGGTGTGGATCTAAACAAAATTGACAAAGTAATTATTTCGCATGGACACTTCGACCATGTGGGTGGCTTAGCAGCTTTTTTGAAAGAAAATAAAACTGCAAAAGTTTATATGAATGCTACCATCTTCTATTACGAATATTTTTCGTTAAAAAATGGTGTGAAAAAACTGAATGGTTTTCCTGTTGAGCTTTTGGAGTATCGCGATAGGTTTGTTTTTATGTATTCAAACAGATGCATTGATAATATTTGGTTGATAACTGATATCAACAAAACGCATGAAATGCCAAAAGGCAATGCTATACTCTACAGACAAAAAGAGGGTGTAGAAGAGTTAGATAAATTTGAGCACGAACTCATCTTGGTGATAGATACAGCAAAAGGACTGTGCGTATTTACTGGCTGTGCACACAATGGGGTGCTAAATATTGCTACAACTGTACAGTCGGTTATCCCTTCAAAAGAGATACACTGTTTGTATGGAGGCTTCCACTTGATTGATAGTAAAGATTATGTAGAGGTTGAAACTACAGAAGGGCTGAACAGTATTGCTGATGAACTTACCAATCTATTACCAATGGCAAAATTTTAGACAGGACATTGCACAGGCGAAAAAGCCATTAAAGTGCTAGGCCAAAAGATGGAGGGGAAACTAGAGTCTTTTTATGTAGGAAAAGAAGTAATAATATAAACAGTTACAATATACATTCACGTTTTAAAAACTGGCATAATGAAGAAACAACTACTTATTCTTTTTACGCTTTTAATTGCAATTAGTGTATCTGCACAAAAAAGTGGGCAAGATATCTTTTGGGATACATTGAGCAGCCATTGCGGAAAATCTTATGAAGGAACAATAACTTCTGAAGGAAAGAACGATGGCTTCGATGCGAAGCAATTGGTGATGCATGTAAAAACATGTACAGAAAAAGAATTGAAGATTCCTTTTTTTGTAGGCGATGACAAATCGAGGACATGGGTTTTAACTAAGTATGATGATGGTATACTTCTAAAACACGACCATCGCAACCCTGATGGCACACCGGAGGAAGTTACCATGTATGGAGGTAAAGCAACCAATTTGGGGACGGAAAGCATGCAGTTTTTTCCTGCCGATCAAGAGACAAGTAGTATGATTCCATACGCATCGTTCAATGTGTGGTGGATAACAGTTGATGCAGCTAGTTTTACTTACAACCTACACCTTGTGAATACCAAGCGCGTATTTACAGTGACGTTCGATTTAACTAAAGAGGTTGAAACACCGGGTGATCCTTGGGGATGGGAGGGGTAATTGACAGTTGACAGTTGACAATTGACAGCAAAGAGAGGGCTGACAAATGGAGTGATATACGTCAAGATGTAAAGATGACAACCGCGCTGGTAGAATGGATGGTGGTCGTGGATATTATCGAGGCAATCAACGAAACATTGACGGAAGAAATTACGATAATAGACGTAGCGATTATATGATGAGAATGTCGCCACAAGAGAGAGTAAATTTAATGACGAAAGAGCTTGACCTAACTCCCGAACAAGCCACTCAAGTATTAGCTCTAACTACAAAGCAAGAAGCAGAACACAAAGCACAAGTTGAAGAGCAAAAAAATAATCGTGGTACTGGAACAGTAGACAAAGACCCTCGTCGCGATGAGTTTCGTGCATTGAGAGACAAACAAAAGAAGGAACATCAAGAAGAATTAGTTAAAATAATTCTAAGTACATGACAAAAAAATAAATATATCTATACTTGATTCATTCTGAGATT
>CAZIUT010000204.1:0-3100 GCA_964542545.1 uncultured Dysgonomonadaceae bacterium
CATGCAAAATGCAGATAAAATTAGATAGGAGTCATCTCTTTTCATTAACTTTGCAGTTCATTATTTTAGGGCTATATGTTTACTTATCCCTATTTAAAATATCAAATAAACTTGTAGGCAATGGTATCTTTTTTCAAAACTCCGTCACAAAACATTATTGCGGTTCAGTCTCACTCCGCACTTTCTCAAGAAGACATAAAGAAGTTGAACTGGCTTTTTGGCAATGCTGAGCTGCTTGACGCAACACAAATAGATGAGCACTTTGTTGGTCCGCGTCGCGAAATGATAACTCCATGGAGCACTAGCGCTGTAGAAATAACTCAGAATATGGGCATAGAGGGTATTCTTAGAATTGAAGAGTATTTTTCAACTGATCCGTCTCAAGAGCACGACCCAATGCTTCAGCGAGTTTATAATGAGTTGAATCAGCAGATATTTCAAATCGATATCGAACCTGAGCCAATTTATCTTATAGACGATATAGCTGAATATAACCAACAGGAAGGGTTGGCGCTTAGTCAAGATGAAATAGACTACCTAGATGAAGTGAGCAAAAAACTCAAAAGAAAGTTGACAGATAGCGAGGTTTTTGGTTTTTCGCAAGTGAATTCTGAGCACTGCCGACACAAAATATTTAATGGAACGTTTATTATTGATGGAGAAGAAAAAGAGAGTTCGCTCTTTCAACTCATCAAAAAAACATCGGCTGTAAATCCTAATACACTGGTATCTGCATACAAAGACAATGTTGCTTTTATAGGAGGCCCAACTATGGAGCAGTTTGCTCCTTTAAGTGGAGATAAAGCAGACTACTTTGCTACAAAAGAAAAAGAAACTGTACTTTCGCTTAAAGCTGAAACGCATAACTTCCCAACCACTGTAGAGCCTTTTAATGGCGCTGCTACTGGAACAGGTGGGGAAATTCGCGATCGTTTGGCTGGAGGTAAAGCCTCATTGCCATTGGCAGGAACTGCTGTGTATATGACTGCTTATCCTAGATTGGAGAGTGGAAGGCCTTGGGAAGAAGCCATCAATCCAAGGAAATGGTTGTATCAAACTCCTCAGCAGATATTAATAAAAGCTTCTAATGGTGCTTCTGACTTTGGCAACAAGTTTGGACAGCCTCTTATTTGTGGTTCGGTGCTTACATTCGAGCATGCCGAGAACCAGAAGAAGTTTGGTTTCGACAAAGTAATTATGCTTGCAGGAGGTATCGGTTATGGTAACAAAGACGATGCTCTAAAAGGAGAACCCGAAGTAGGTGAGAAAGTAGTAGTGATGGGCGGCGATAACTATCGTATTGGTATGGGTGGTGGTGCAGTATCGTCTGTTAATACTGGCGTGTTTTCATCGGGTATTGAGTTGAATGCTGTGCAGCGTGCCAATCCTGAAATGCAAAAACGTGTGGCCAATGTAATCCGCACATTGTCTGAATCTAACGAAAACCCAATTGTGTCTATTCACGACCATGGTGCAGGCGGTCATTTAAACTGCTTGTCGGAATTGGTAGAATTTACAGGTGGAAAGATAGATTTGTCGAAACTTCCTGTTGGCGATAGCACCCTCAGTGCAAAAGAAATTATTGGCAACGAAAGCCAAGAGCGCATGGGTATGTTGGTGAAGAAAGAAGATTTAGAAAGAATTGAAAGAATAGCACAGCGCGAGCGTGCACCATTTTACGTGGTAGGTGAAACTACTGGCGACATGAAGTTTACTTTTGAACAGCCCGATGGTAATTGTCCCATCGATATGGATTTGGAAGATTTCTTTGGTAAACCTCCCGTTACTATTATGAACGATAGCACCGTGGAAGAAGTTTACAAAGCTCCTGAATATGATGTTACGCAACTGGAAACCTATCTAAACAATGTGCTTAAACTAGAAGCAGTTGCTTGTAAAGACTGGTTGACTAATAAGGCCGACCGCTCTGTGAGTGGTAAAGTTGCTCGCCAGCAAACGCAAGGCGAGATTCAATTGCCTTTGAGCGATATGGGTGCTGTTGCGCTTGATTATAGAGGGTTTGCTGGAATGGCCACTTCACTTGGGCATGCTCCACAAGTTGCTATGATTGATCCAGCAGCAGGTTCTGTGGTTTCTATTGCTGAGGCTCTCACCAATATTGTGTTTGCTCCATTAACAGATGGTCTTAAGAGCGTATCGTTAAGTGCCAATTGGATGTGGCCTTGTCGCAATCCAGGAGAGGATGCTCGACTTTATGCTGCTGTGCAAGCATGTTCAGATTTTGCATGTAGTTTAGGAATAAATATTCCTACTGGAAAAGACTCGCTCTCGATGACTCAGCAATATGAAGACGAAAAAGTATATTCGCCAGGCACAGTAATTATATCTGCTGCAGCTGAGGTGAAAAATGTTCGTCGTATTGTATCGCCCGTGTTAGCATATATAAAAGGAACCTACTTATACTATATAGACTTCTCGTTTGATTCTTTCAAACTAGGAGGTTCTGCTTTTGCTCAAACAATGAGCAAGGTGGGCGATGAAGCGCCAACAGTAAAAGATTCTGAGTATTTCAAAAATGCATTTGGTGCAATTCAAGAACTTGTTAATAGAGGTTTGGTGATTGCTGGTCATGATGTTTCGGCAGGGGGTATGATTACCGCCATGCTCGAGATGTGTTTTGCAAACCCAAAAGGTGGTTTAGAAGCTCGTTTAGATAAAATACGTCATTCCGATCTTATAAAGATATTGTTTTCAGAAAATCCTGGTGTGTTGATACAAGTAAAACATCACCACTTAGTAGAGAAAATATTAGATGATTATGGTGTTGGTCATGCAATTGTAGCTCGTCCTATTGAAGAGCGCAAGTTTATAATTGAGAAAGATGAGTTCAGGCAAGAATTTGATGTGGATCAATTGCGCGATGTGTGGTATGAAACATCTTATTTGCTAGACAAACAACAGAGTGGTGAGGAGGCTGCAACAGCTCGTTTCGAAAACTATAAAAAGCAACCATTGAAGTTTGAATTTAATATCGATTTCACTGGAAAGATGGAATATCTGGGTTTGAATCCCGACCGTAAAGAGGCTTCAGGCATTAAAGCTGCTATTGTGCGAGAGAAAGGTACAAATGGAGAACGTG
>CAZIUT010000205.1:0-3095 GCA_964542545.1 uncultured Dysgonomonadaceae bacterium
TGTTCCGTTGAGTGTTGCTTCCGCCGATCCTGCATTTGAAATGCTATCTGTGGCATCAGATTTTGTTGCTTTTTTCTCACCATTTATATATACTTCAAGAATGTTGGGCGAAGTAACAGTAAGTTTAGCTTTACCATAATTGTCGCCACCAAGATAAAAAGACATCAAATGAAGTGCATACTCAGAATTTGTTTTGTTTATATGAAAAAAGCCAGCAGTGTCAGCCGTTAAAACATTGATGAAACGGTCGTGTTTTGGGATAGAGATAGAAGTAGAAAGCAATAGCTTTTCAGAGAACTTCTCGTTTTTTAAATTAACACTGTCTAAAAGAATTGGTCTTTGCAAAATGATGGGCTCAAATGCTTGAACACTCTCTAAAGGAACTCTCGATTGAGCAAAAAGCCCTGTGGCACACACAAATAATGCCATCAATAGTTTAAGTTTGTTGTACATGTGATTGATTTTTATATTAGTTACAAGTAATTATTCCATACAAAGCAATTTGGGAAGTTGAGCACGGGTTTTTCTTGAAAAAAACCATATACGGCTGTTCCCGAACCCGACATGGATGCATAAAGAGCACCGTTGCTGTATAGGGTTTCTTTTATTGTGGCAATTGTAGGATGTTTTTTAAATATAGGAATCTCAAAATCGTTGTGCATATAGGTTCGCCATTCATCTATGGGCAGTTTCACTATCTCTTTGAGAGATACCTTTGGTTGCGTTGGCACAATTTGAGCATACGCCTCTTTGGTAGATACCGAAACATTTGGTTTTACTACTACTAAGTGGTACTGTTCTAATGATAAGGTTATCCCTTCAAGTTGTTCACCAATGCCTGAGGCAAAAGATGGTTTATTTTTTAAGAAGAAAGCGCAATCTGCACCTAACTTAACTGCAAACTGAAGCAGTTCACTGTCAGTAAAACCTAATGAAAAGGTTTGATTGAGCAGATTAAGCATAAACGCTCCATCAGACGATCCCCCGCCCAATCCTGCACCACTAGGTATTGTTTTTAATAAATGAATATCAATGTTTGGGATATGTTTATTCGCACACATCAGGTTAAATGCTTTTATAACTAAGTTGCTTTCTGAATTAGCACCAACATCTATACCTGTTGTAAAAAGACTATAAGAGTTTTTGTTTTGACTAGGTAATACTTCAAGCGCATCTTTCAATCCGATTGGGTAGAAAACGGTTTGAATATTGTGGTATCCATCATCTCGTTTGGAAACAATATTGAGACCTAAGTTTATTTTTGCGTTAGGAAAACAGATCATAACATCATATTTAAAGGGCAAACTTACATAAAAAACTTTAAAGCATGAAGCAAAACGACGCTGAGTCTTTATATCTTTAGCTTTTAGTTGACTTATCATTTTTTAATCTGCAATTTCCATTTTAACATCTCATGTTTAGCTAGATATCTTCACCTGTAAATGCTCATACATGTTGTAACTCGCCTACAATGAGAATTGATGTTTTCTTATTATCATAGTATGAGAATGACTACTTCCAAATTATGTAATTAGGCAACAATTCTATTTATCAGAAAGTTAACCGTGTGATTACATACCCAACCGTTACTATATATAGGAAATAAACGTAGTTATTGTAAAGTTAGTTAAACTTAGAAAACTATTTATGTGTTTTGAGTTTTCTTATTACCTTTGCAACTTTAATAAATAATAAAACATGGAATTAAAAGAAAGAATAATTTTACAAGCTGGAGATCTTTTTGTGAAACATGGCATAAAAAGAATATCGATGGATGAGATTGCTTCTAAGTTGGGTATTTCGAAACGTACGATTTACCAAAACTTCAAAGACAAAGAAGACCTTTTATTGCATTACATACGCAATGTAGAATTGATGAAAGCTGAATATATTAAGGATATATCAAAGAATGAGCATACAGTAGTGCATGTATTCCTTAGAATAATAGAAATGCGAAAAGAGTTTGACTTTACAAATCTAGTATTCATGGATGACATTAAAAAATATTACCCAAAAGCTAATCAAGAATTGATAGATCAACAAAACCGAGGTGTCGTTCATATTAGACAGTTTTTGGAAGAAGGAATGACACAAGGTGTCATAAGAAAGGATTTAAATATAGAAGTGGTTTCATTTTTATTACAAGATAGTAGTCGCACATTTATTAATGCTACACGCCTGACAAACAAATCTTTTACTAATTGGGAGCTTTTTTTCACAAGCATGATTAACTTTATTCGTGGTATTTCTACTGCAAATGGCATAGAAATTGTAGATACATTCCTTACAAAGTACTATTCAGATATAAACGTATAAAAAATAAAACAAGATAAAATGATTATGAAAGTAAAGCTTAACAAAACAATACGAACAATATCCTTATTAATAGGATTGTTCATGTTTTCAGCAATAATGTATGCTCAAGAACCTGTGAGTGTAATGGCTGATACCTTAGGAAACGAACAAACAGTAAGTGACAGTTTAATTATTGATATTGAGACAGCTCTCAATATAGCTATGGACGAAAGCCCTACAATAAAAATAGCAGACATGGAAATTGAGAAAAAGAAATATACTAGAAAAAGTACACAAGCTTCTCTTTTCCCGCAAATTGATGCCGTTGGACAATACACACGCACCATAAAGAAACAAACCATGTATTTAGATGGTGGGTTTGGTAGTATGATGGGAACGGATATCGACCAGTCTCAATTTACTCCAGAAGAATTAGAAGTAGTGAAGGTTTTAGGCAAAGTATTAGGCGGATCTGAACCTACCGAAGAAGAGTCGACAGAAGGAATTCAGTTTGGTCGCTCAAATATGTGGACAGCAGGTGTTGTTGTTAATCTACCTATTATTGTTCCATCGTTATGGAAAAACATACAACTCACAAGTATCGACGTTGAGTTGTCACTTGAAAAAGCACGTTCTTCTAAAATAGAACTTACCAATCAGGTAAAAAAAGCTTTTTATGGTGCACTACTTGCACAAGACTCATACAATGTATACAAAAAAACATTCGATACAGAGTCGGATGTACTAAAAGATATTCAAAATAAATTTGAACAAGGGTTGGTTGCCGAGTATGACCTAAT
>CAZIUT010000206.1:0-3091 GCA_964542545.1 uncultured Dysgonomonadaceae bacterium
TGAGTCTAAATACATAAAATTTTAAATTTTAATTGTCAATCGGGTGCAAAGATACTATATCTTTCCAATAAGAGAAACTATATTGCAAAAAAGTTACTCTCTACGTAGTAGTTTATCGCTCAAACGTTTTATAGCATTAGTAATCTCCTTATCGGGTTCAATTACAGTATAATCGCCCCAAAATTCTAAATCTTGAAAATACTCCACTTTTTCTGCAATTACATCAGTAGAGCGTATACGTTCTTTTCTAGGAAACTTTTGAACATCGTCTTCATATCTATCGGTAATGGCCATTTCAGAGAAGATAGTGTATGTTGAAGAAAATAATCCAAAGAAGCTACGCTTTTTCCACCTCACTTTAAACTGCACCTCTGTTGCACTATAATTAAAATACCACTTACCATTTCTTTCTACATAATCAACCACATACTTAGCACTTTCGGTAGCAACACGCATTGATCTTGGCTTTCTCCTTATAAAAATTGAAGCCGCATCTTTTCTACCCTCTACATTCATATTAAACTCCATGCGTTTAAAAGCCAACGATCCTACATCAAGATAAATTTTCCCTCTAAAAAGAATATCTTCAACCCCTTCGTTAGGGAAGAAGTCTATAACATAATGAGGCCTATCATCCATGGTCATCACACCTTCAATGTTGAAAATATACTCATCAGCATCTTCTCCAAAAACAACTTCAGGATGTTTTGCAATATCAAGCATCAAAGCGTCACTAATACCCCCCTGAAACTTCATAAACACTGTATCTTTTGCGCTAATATCTGTAGCTTTTCTGCCAATGTATATTCTAGCTTGATCATTGCTGAATGAAATATACGATGCTTTGTACACATCAAGTACTGCCTCAACAAGAGAAAGGTATTTAGAATCTTTTTTAATAGCCTCTCTATAAAAAGCAACCATCATGTTGGCATCGTTATCGTAATTCTTACTTACCAATTGCAAAGCCTCCTTCACAAGATCTTTTCCATCTCCCGACACAATCTCCACTTCGTCTAAGCGAATTGATCCAATTCTCATCCTAATCTCATTGTCATCTTTACCTATGAGAGTAATCAAAGGCAGGCTTATATTATCATACCCTAAGTGCTGAACTTTTATTTTGTAATTTTTGGCAGAGATAGGTATCCGCAATGAGAAGTAACCATCTTGATTGGTTACAGTAGATATATTAGTGTTACTGATAGTCACACTAGCATATTCCAGTGGAGTGCGAGAGTCATCTGCAATGACTCTTCCCTTAACAGGAATAGAAGCTTCACTTAACTGCTGAGCATTAGCTACTTGTGTTTGATACAAAAGAAAGCATAAAGTAAGAATAAAAAGGAATCTTATTTTTTTCATTATAATAAAATATATGCATGGTGTAAAGTTTTGTTTGCTTATATCATAACAAATAAAACATTGTTATGTTTATTACTTCAATAGGATACTGATGCATACCTAAGGGAAATAGTAATCAAGCAAATACCACATCTCATCTTATACAAACATTTTAAATGAAAAGAGACAACCTTTACAGACTTAAATGCTTAAATTTGTATGTTTATAATAAACAAAACTACAATGACACATAAATATGACTTCCTTGTAATAGGTTCCGGAATTGCAGGCATGAGCTTTGCTCTTAAAGTGGCAGCTCACGGCAAAGTAGCCATTATAACAAAAAACCAACTGGAAGACACCAACACCTTTCATGCGCAAGGAGGCATAGCAACTGTGAGTCAGAAGCTAGACAATTTTGACAAGCACATAACAGACACTTGTATTGCAGGTAGTGGGCTATGTGACCGTGAGGTGGTAGAAAAAGTTGTGAGCGAAGCACCTCAACAAATAAATGAGCTGATAAATTGGGGAGTGAACTTTGATAAAAACGAAAAAGGAGATTTCGATTTGCACAAAGAAGGCGGACACTCTGTGTCGCGTATTCTTCATCACAAAGATAGCACAGGTGCCGAGATACAGACTAGTTTAATAAAAGCTATAAAAAAACACCCCAACATAGATATTTTTGATTACCACTTTGCTATTGAAATACTTACTCAGCACCATTTAGGCGAAATTATTACTCGTAGCACTCCCAACATAGAATGCTACGGAGCATTTGTGCTGAATCAGAAAACAAATGCGATTGAAAAATTTCTATCGCGAATAACAATGATGGCCACTGGTGGAATAGGCTCTATTTACCAAACCACTACAAATCCTTTAGTCGCCACAGGCGATGGCATTGCGATGGTGGCCCGTGCGAAAGGAAAAATAAAAGATATGGAGTTTGTGCAGTTTCATCCAACAGCATTTTTCCATCCACACGAACGCCCATCATTTCTTATAACCGAGGCCCTGAGAGGATACGGAGGAATTCTAAGAACTATGGATGGGGAAAACTTTATGAAAAGATACGACGAGCGCGAATCGCTTGCTCCGCGCGATATTGTTGCGCGTGCTATCGACACCGAAATGAAGAATCGGGGCGACGATCATGTTTATCTCGATATTACCCATAAGGATTCAGAAAAGACTAAAAACAACTTCCCTGCTATCTATAAAAAGTGTCTGTTACATGGCATTGATATAACAAAAGATTATATACCCGTAGCACCAGCAGCACATTACAGTTGTGGGGGCATTGAAGTAAATCTTAATGCACAATCAAGCATCCACCGACTCTATGCCAATGGCGAATGTGCTTGCACCGGCTTGCATGGTGCAAACAGACTAGCATCTAACTCATTGATAGAAGCAGTTGTTTTTGCCGATTTTGCAGCAAAACATGCACTCACAGCTTTTAATAGCATTGGTTTCGATGAAAATATTCCCCCTTGGGATGCTGAGGGCACAACGCTACCCGAAGAGATGGTGCTCATTACTCAAACAGAGAAAGAGGTTGCTCAAATCATGTCTTCTTATGTAGGCATTGTACGTTCTAACCTCAGGCTACAACGCGCCATGACCCGTTTGAACATACTCTTTAGTGAAACAGAAGACCTTTTTCATCAATCGATTGTATCGCGCGATATTTGCGAACTGCGCAATATTATAAAGGTGAGCTACGAAGTAATAAAACAAG
>CAZIUT010000207.1:0-3073 GCA_964542545.1 uncultured Dysgonomonadaceae bacterium
AAATTCGGTGAAAAGTTTCTCTTTCGATTTACTCATAATTTGTTTTATAATTTATTTGTTGGGTTAGTATTTTTTCTTGTTTTTGTATGGTCATAAAAAAACTAGAGATCAACTGTTTTACAAACTATTGTTGATTTCCAAAACCATGTCTACAAAAATAATATAAAATGTTCATTTTAAAAAGCTTTTAGAATAGTTTGTTATTCGCTTGCTAATAGGTGAAGCAGAGTCTTATCAAAAATAAATCGTGATATATGGTTAGTTTTGTATTACCCATAAGATACAACACTTTGTTGATATAACACAATTGGTTTGCATATTGGCTATCAGTCTACATTATATATATGCTTTAAATTGAATCTATGGAAACTCTTTCAGCATTAATATGTCAATAGCATTACGAAAGAACTTTCTTCTCATTTTTAATAAACATATATAATGTAATCATAATAATGATTGCTGCAACAATTACATATATAAATGATTGCACACCATACACATCGACCAACACACCTGTAATGTAGTTTATAATCATATTGCCAGATAATGCTATGAGCATTGCAAAGCTAAAGGCTGTGCCCGATATCTCTTTATACATATTGCCCGTAATACCTAGCATAACTGGGAATCCGGGAGACAGACCTGCACCAATAAGAAACAATCCCAAGATATTTAGATAATATGCCCAAGGTTGCTGCAACAGCAGGCACACAGCTCCAATTGATAGGAAAACGAACGCTATTCGCAACAAGTTTTTAGATGAAAGCTTTCTGAAGACTCCTCCCGATAGAATACGCATCATTGTCATGCCTAACACCAGAAAAGAGAGTGCAATAAGTGCTTGTTTTTGGTCTACTCCTAAATACTCTGTGAAATAAGATACAGACCAATTATTCATTATGGCTTCAAAGGCAGACTGGAAAAAGAGGAAGAAACAGATTACTAAAAACACTTTATTCTTAAAGAATTGAGGTATCAATTTAAATGATATTTTCTCTTTTTGCACCGCTATTGGATAAGAGATAAACAGAAAAAGCAGCGATACTAGAAGGGACATTAATGCAACAATATTTATTACTGTTATATAATTACTCTCATGAATCATACTCAAAACAATTGGCATACAAAATGCGCCCAATCCAAAGAAGACTCCAAGCAGGTTTAAATTGGCAATCTTCTTATCATTGCTACTCAAATCTGATATCAGTGCACTAGTAGCACCATTGATAACACCACCACCAACACCAAAAAAGAAAATGCAAACCCGCAACAACCAAAGCGACATTGAGTGACCAATGCCTAAAAATCCGATGGCCAAAAAAAGTGATGCAGTTGCAAGCACCCACCTATAACCATACTTGTCGCTTATGGGGCCAAAATAAACAGACCCTACAAGTAGCCCAAAAGGCAAAATAGAAAACAGCCCTCCAGCTACAATATCTGTAAGACCTAGTCTCAGTTTCAAAAGGGGCAGCACTGAGCCAATCATTACCATTGAAACTCCAAACAGAAGGATGCCAACAAATACAGAAATAAAAGTGATTGTTCTACTTTTCATACACTAAACAGTATCAATTATTAAAAGGTGTGGTACACTGTTCACAACTAATTTATCTTAAGTGAATCGGGCGACAACAATCCGTTGGATATACAATACAATGTAAGGCCCGACACAGTTTTTATACCTGTCTTTGAAAGAATATTTTTGCGATGTGTCAATACTGTATTCAAACTAATATTCAGTTTATCGGCAATTTGCTTGTTCAAGTTGCCACTTACAATCAGTTTCAATATTTCTGTTTCGCGTTTGGTAAGCAATTTCTTCTTTTCGGGTTTGCTGTTGCTACTTGCAATAGTGTGTTGCATAGAACCAATATCAGAACTATTTAGCTTATCAAGCTTAGGTATTAAAACACTGTTTTTTAATCTATTGTGTATTATCAAATCATCCTCTAAGCTACCCACAGAGAAAATAACAGCATAGCACAAGTTCTGATTAAAATTGCCCGACACATGTTTTATTAAAATGCTTTTTATATCTCGCAGTAATTCATGCGGGTAAGGCCCTGTGTGCTCCAATCCTTTTTCTAAATGCTGTATAAGCTCTTCTTTAAATTGGTAAAACACTTTTTGCAATGCCTTTAGCTCTTCATTATTAGAGTTGCTTAGTGCAATAAAAGCATTTAAATGCTTCTCTATGTTGGGCACAAGTGAGTGGAGATAGTTTTGTATGGTTTCGTTGAAGTAATTGGCAATTGGCTCTAAATCAAACTGAGCCAACCTTTTGTCCGATATATAGTTTTCATTCAAATAAACATTCAGAATTACCAATATAAAATCTAGATTCAAGTCTTGTTCATCACAAATATCCTTAATAGTTCTATCCCCTACTCCCAATTTAATTCCAAATCTGTTTACAATAGGAATCAATATATGATGTTGAGCAAGAACTTCAGATAAAACAGTATCTTTTTTTATAATTGACATGGTTGTTATATTCTATATTTTACGGTGAAATTGCTATTGGCATTTTATTACTTAGAGTAGAGCCTTTTTCGTTTATACTCTTTATAAAAATGACGCATTGTATCGATAGGGCTTAACAGTAACATACGTGGACCTGAAAACTTCATCACTTTTTTTATTTGTGCTTTCATTACAGGTTTATAGCAATGTATTGAACAGCTACCACAGGTTGGTTTTTTCTCGCCAAAAGGGCATCGCTCCAATCGTGCAAAAGCATATTCGTTTAACTCACTACAACTCTCACACAATTCATTCTTTGTATTGTGCTTAGAATTGCAATACAAAGTTATCATTTTATTTACAACTCTCTTTTCGTCATCATTCATTGCTGCCTCACTCTTTTATAGAATTGGTAAAAGTAGTAATTTTCTTCTTGTTGGCAAAGTAAAATAGTGCTTTCAACACATCTAGCATAAGGTGGCTTTTCAAATCTCTCCTTACTGATGTATTATTAGCAACCCGCATATTATCAGCATAAAGGTTAGTTCACAATTTACTTAAAACATAGAGTAATCAAAACAAACACTATGACATGTTTGTTAATCTA
>CAZIUT010000208.1:0-3050 GCA_964542545.1 uncultured Dysgonomonadaceae bacterium
TTGTGATATAGTTTCGCCCTCACTTTTCACATCATTAGCTAATTCTTCTTGTGGAACCTTATCTTCATAAAGCAGTTGGGTTACAATTTCTTCCAACCTCTCAATGTCTCTGTAATTATAAGGGCTACCACCAGTGCCAGCAACAAACATGCTCCCTACACGCATTGTTGCTGGCTGTGGGGTTGGATTAGGTTTTGCACGTTCTTTTTCTTTCAATACAACTTTTAAGAGGTCCTTATAAAAAGTATCTTTTTTATAAAAGTAATCTCTATCTGCTTTCTTTTGCTCCCTAATGCAAAACTCTTTCATTCCACTAGAATCGTATGTGTAGCTTAAAGCAAATTCAAAAATAGCTTCGTAATTAATGTCCATGGTGTTATCATTTATAGGGTCAATATTATTGTCTATACTAAATGCTGTATTATAAATGGGCGCTGTTGGCAAAGCTTGTGAATTTGCAGTAACGGAATTGTTTAGTGATAATGGCATTGAAACCTTCTCACCTGCCTTAAAACCCTCAACTAACTCCTCAAAAGTTTCAACTTGCCTTGTCTTTTCATGCTTTATTGGCATATCGCCCTCCTCATGAAAGTTTTTAGCAATCTCAACCATTACTTCATACAGATAATCAAACATCCACACGGCTTGTTTAATCACGCTAGGGCTTATTTCGTTTGTAAATTCAATGTATTGTGTCTTTGCATTTAATATTGCATCCAAATCTTTTTCATCATATGTTTTACTTAATGTATTTGCTATAGGAAAATAATTGTTTGCAAGCGCTTCAGGTGCTTGCCAGTCAAACAAGGCAAGCTCAGCCACTTTATCTTTAATTGGGGTTACAATATTTTTAAATATCACATCCCACTTCTCATTAATCTCTTTTTCCAAAGCTCTCTTCTTTCTCACTTCTGTAAAGTGAAATCCTAGCTGAGATAATTTTTCACGCTTTTTTTTCAATTCCGATATAACATTGTCGTACTGATTAAAATTTTCAATATTGGCATGTAGGAAGTTTATAAAGTTGAATAGGGGTTTTAGTGTTTTTGATTGTGGTTTTCTATTTTTTTTAGTAGTGCGGATGGGTTTATCAATACTATCTGTATTTTTTAATATTTTCCCGTGAGAATCTTTTACTATTCTCCCAAAACAATCGTTATTAAATACATCATTCCTACATCTACTTTGTTGACTGTTAAATAGCTCTTTGTATTGAGGTATTTCTTTATCTCCCTTCTCTTTAAAAACATGAAGTATTTCGCGCATTATTCCATCTATAATACAAAAAAAACGAGTTAGGTTTACAATATTAAAAATACTATTCTGAACATCATTTCTGAAGTCTAGGTACTGATTTTTTGCTCTGAATATTACTTCTAAGTCATCTTCATTAAAATTTTGTGTTAGATTATTTACTTCGTTACTAAATTTAACATACATTTCTCTATCACCTAAATCTGGAATAAGAGAAAACCCATGCTTCATCTCTACATCATTAAAACTTCTATTATCACTAGCCCGAACGGTAATTTCATATTTTTTATTTTTTTCATCGATGGGCTTTATGATATTTTCATACAGTATATTCTGCATTTCGTCGCACTTTTTTTCCAATTTTCTTTTTTCTATAACATCAGTATGATATTTACCCAAAGAATCAATTTCCTCAAAAATTTTAAACATTTCTATTACAGTGAAATGATACCTATTAAAATTGTCAATATTAGCATGTAGGAAATCTATAAATTGAAAAAGGTTGTGTATGTTATCTGTTATCATTTGCTATCAAAAAAAAGAAAGTTAATTATTCCAACTCCAAATATATGAAATAAAAGCCAATAAGTGAGAGCAATTTTAACATTTACCCTTTTTGTTATAATTATTCTTTCTCACCTCAGCCCTCTTTTGTCCTACCTATATTTCAATTTTAGCGCACAAAGATTTAATCTATCAAAAAATATGTTTATATTTGAAACTGTAAATAAAAACAGGTTCTAAGAACCATGAAAATATAAACAAGCCTACCCAATGTAATGCTTTTTCAAAACTAACTAAACATGATTAAAAAGCTTTTTCTGAAAGACAGATTCATCCTCTGGTTAATCTTGATTAATGCAGCAATTCTTTTCTTGGCTGGATATTTTACATCCGACACAGAAAGACAACTGTTCTTAATTGCAGATAATTTTCTTACCTCTCTTTTCATTATAGAGCTTATTGTAAAATTTAATGAGTATGGAATAAAGGGCTACTTCAAATCGGGGTGGAATAGACTAGATTTTATTCTGATTATTGTATCAGTGCCAGCATTGCTATCTTTTGTTCTCAACATTCAGGTTTTTGATGTAAGTTTCTTGCTTGTATTCAGAATATTTAGGGTGTTTAAAGCATTCCGATTCTTTAAATTCATACCCAATGTGGGCGGCTTGATAGCCGATGTGAAAAGAGCATTAGATACCTCCCTGTTTATTTTAATAGGGTTTTTAATCTATATATTTATTGTTGGCACATTGTCTTTCTATCTTTTTAATGGCAATAGCACAGCCTATTTTACAACACCCACCATGTCGCTTTACTCCACCTTTAAGATATTTACAATAGAGGGATGGTATGAAATACCCGAAGATATATGTGCCAACTATTCATCAGTAGCTACCTTTTTTACTTACCTCTACTTCATTTTTGTTGTGGTTACGGGTGGTATAATAGGACTATCACTGGTAAACTCAATATTTGTAGACTCAATGCTTAAGGACAATACAGATGATATAGAAAAGAAAGTTGATACGCTTGACAGTAAAATTAGCCTGTTGCTTCAGAAAATTGATGCATTAGAGAATCCGCAGCAAAAAGACAATGACGATATAAAAGAATAGCTACTCCCCCTCGTTTCCGAACGAGGGGGTTATGGTTTAGCGTTTGCAACGCGAATAATATAAGATGACATCAAAAAAAAAGAATAGTCAACAAGTGAATTATATGATGATTGTTGAAAACAATCAACCACCAACCCCTCGTTGCAAACGAGGGGCAGTGAGAAACAATTTCGC
>CAZIUT010000209.1:0-3050 GCA_964542545.1 uncultured Dysgonomonadaceae bacterium
CATAGTCAAAAAACTCATTGTGTGTAACAACTTCGGTTATTGGTAAAACTGTTTTCCCGCTGCCATTTTTATAGCATCCACAAGTAACTTCGGTGCCATCAATAAAGCTTTCTACCAGCACTTCATCTGCTTCGGTAAAGGCCTCAATGATTGCTTCTTGCAGTTTTTCAGCCTGTTTTACTTTGGTTATTGCAAAGCTTGATCCTCCTACATTTGGTTTCACAAAAAGAGGTAGTTTCAATTGCTCAGCTATTTCTTGGTTGTTATAATCATCGTTTTTTCTTATCAATATAGAGTTTGCAACTTTAATACCAAAGCTTTTGAGAAAATTGTTGCAAGTGAATTTGCTAAATGTGAGTGCACAAGCCAATAGTCCTGAACTAGAGTAGGGTATATTAAGCATGTCGAAATAGCCTTGTAGTGGGCCGTCTTCGCCGGGTGTGCCATGAATGATTATATAGGCAAAGTCGAACTTTATCTGTTTAGCATCAGCTGTGAAGCTAAAGTTGTTTTTATTGATAGGGTAATAATCATTGTTTAGCTGGGCAGTCCACTCATTGTGGTCAATGCAAACTTTTACAACATTATACTTCGTTTTGTCAAGGAAATTGTAGATACCTTGAGCACTTCGTTCTGAAACCTCTTTTTCTGAAGAGTATCCTCCCCATACAACAGCTACGTTTTTTTTAGTCATCTTTTTTGTCAAATAAAATGCAATGCACAGTTTTTAGTTCATATTTCATTGTTTTGGACATAACTTCTCCATCTTTCCACCACCTTCAGCATATCGCTTGGCAACTCGCTATCAAAAATCATCTCTTCTTTAGTTGTTGGGTGTATAAATCCTAATGTTTTTGCATGTAAACATTGACGTGGACACTCCTCAAAGCTGTTTCTCACAAACTGTTTGTAGTTTGAAGTGTTTTTACCGCGCAATATGTCATTGCCTCCATATCGTTCATCGTTATATAAGGTGTGTCCAATATGTTTCATGTGGGCACGTATCTGATGTGTGCGTCCTGTTTCAAGTCTACAGTTCACCAGAGTCACATAGCCCAGTTGCTCTTCAACTTTGTAGTGTGTTATAGCTGTTTTGCCTTGATCGCCATCAGGAAAAACGCGCATTAAGAGTCTGTTTTTAGGGTCGCGTCCTATATTTCCTTCTATGCGTCCCTCTTTTTCAGCAACAGAACCCCACACAAGGGCTACATATTCTCTTTTTGTGGTTCTGGCTATAAACTGTTTTGCTAAGAATGTTTTTGCCGAAGGGTTTTTGGCAATAAGTAGCAGACCCGATGTATCTTTATCTATACGGTGCACTAAACCCAAGTTGGGGTCGTTGGCATCAAAGTTAGGCTCATCTTTTAGGTGATATGCTATTGCGTTTAATAGCGTTCCAGAGTAATTGCCATGTCCGGGATGCACTACTATGCCTGGTTGCTTGTTTACTATCAACAGGTCGGCATCTTCATAAATAATGTTTAAGGGAATATCTTCAGGAGTTATCTCAAGCTCAATGCGTGGCTTATCCATAACTAGAGCAACCACATCTAAAGGTTTTATTTTATAGTTCGACTTTACGGGTTTACCATTTACCAAAATACAGTCTGCTTCTGCAGCTTGTTGTATTTTGTTGCGTGATACACCTTCAATTCTATCAATCAGAAACTTATCAATCCTGAGTAAGGTTTGGCCTTTATCGGCAGTGTACTGATAATGGATATATTTCTGCTCAGCACTGTTATCAGTGTTGTCTGTTAGGTTGTCTTCGTCCAACAGGTCGTCATCTTCGTTATATTTTTCGTTTTGCACAGCAATTAAAAAAAAGATTCATCCACTATTGGAGAGTTTGTTTCGCTTTTTTGATTATTATCATCACGCACAGAGCTATACTCGTTGTCAATATCTTGTAGGTCTTGCAGTGATTTGCTTCCTACAATAATTGTAAGGGGCGATCCTGCAGGTATCTTTTCTTCTGGTTGAAGTTTCTTTCCTCTATATTTTATCCCCTCTACCAAGTCGTTGTGCTCTGAGGGTACTTTTTCTATAGTTATTTTTTCAAACCCCATCGACACAAGTAGTGCCCTAGCTTGCCTTAGAGAGTAGTCTGCTAATGCCGGCATTGATACTTGGGGTGGGTTTTTAGCGTATATAGTAAGAAAAACCTGGCGTCCCTCTTTAGTTGTGCTTCCTTCTTGAGGTACTTGTTCAATAACTGAATTGGGTGTTGAGTTATTGTTGTAATCATAGATTGAGTCTATAACTACAAAGTCTAGACCATTTTTCTTGAGCTGTGTTATTGCTAGTTCTAACTCTTTTCCTTTTACATCTGGAACTTTCACCGATTTGTTTTGACGGGTGTATAGATGTAGAAATACCAAGGTAGCCAGTATAATAGATACGCCTAAAGCTATAATAAGGAGTGTGTTTTTAATTATGCTGTTTTTGAAACTACCTTTTGAGGGCTTTTTTTTTGCATTCATACTTCATTAAATAAGATGATGGGTGACATTTAATATAAAAGCTTACATTATAATATATACAAAGGTATAAAAAAAATAGATTGCTTTGTCAAAAGCAATTATTTTCATGAGCGAGTTGTATAAAATAAAAATGAGCAAAGAAATCATTGTTTGTTTCTTTGCTCATCTTATATTCTGCTAATTGGATGTTTTTATCATTCATCCGAGATTGATAGCTTTGTTCTTCTTTTAGCACGACGTGCTCTAAGTACTCTACGTCCGTTTGCTGTAGACATGCGTAAACGGAATCCGTGTTTGTTTTTTCTTTTCCTCTTTGAGGGTTGAAATGTTCTTTTCATCTTTATCGCGTTTTATTATTATACTTGATTCTTTATATATGGGATGCAAAAGTATGAAAAATAAATCAATCTCGGAAACTATACCACTATTATTTGATAAATAGACTCGTAAGATGATATACAGACACACTAATTGCAATAAATAAAAGAAATAAAGTAAAATAACTTCGAAATGTTTTGGATTATAGAAAAAAGGCTCTATATTTGCACTCGCATTTGAGAAACAGCC
>CAZIUT010000210.1:0-3034 GCA_964542545.1 uncultured Dysgonomonadaceae bacterium
TCATCATTATTGCCGCTGGACACTTATGGAAATTTATTACCTTGGCTTACATTCCGCCCACTATTGCGGGAATGATTCTGATATATCGACGAAAATATTGGTCGGGGGCTTTTCTTTTTATGGTTTTTGTAGCTTTCCAACTTTCATCCAACCATATTCAAATGAGCTACTACTTTATGACTGTGATGATAGCCATAGCCATAGCCTATTTAGTAGAAGCTATCAAAAAGAAACAGTTTGCTGTTTATGCTAAATCTACTGGAGTATTAATAATAGCGGGACTGATTGGTGTAGCAGCCAATATATCCTCGCTTTACCACACTTACGAATATAGCAAAGAAACCATGCGTGGCAAATCGGAGCTCTCACATCATGGTGCAGAAAACAAAACCGATGCGGGCTTAGAGCGCGATTACATCACAGCTTGGAGCTACGGTGTTGGCGAAACCTTCACCTTATTAGTACCTAACACCAAAGGTGGAGCATCTGTGCCCTTGTCACAAAATCCAGTGGCAATGCAAAAGGCACGCCCCGAATACCTTGAACTCTACAATCAGATAGGACAATATTGGGGCGATCAGCCTGGCACATCGGGCCCTGTATATGCAGGAGCATTAGTAATGATGCTGTTTATGCTAGGTCTCTTTATAGTAAAAGGACCGATGAAATGGGCGTTGCTTGGTGCTACTATACTATCAATAATGCTTTCGTGGGGGAAAAACTTTATGGGGCTCACCGATTTCTTTATAGATTATGTACCCATGTACAATAAGTTTCGCACAGTATCGTCTATCCTTGTTGTAGCAGAATTTACCATTCCCTTGTTAGCTGCTCTCACAATAAAAGAACTGATTCAGAAACCACAACTGTTGCGAGACAATATGCGCCCTTTCTTCTATAGTCTAGGACTTACAGCGGGAGTTGCACTGCTCTTTGCAATAGCTCCTCGTTTATTCTTCTCTTCATTTATGCCTGCTGGCGAAATGCGAGCATTGCAATCACTCCCCGCTGAACATATTCAACCCATTATGGCCAATTTAGAAGAGATGCGCGTTGCTATGTTCACCACCGATGCTTGGCGAAGTGTTGCTTTTATATTGGTTGGAGCATTTATGCTGTGGCTATTCATCAAGAATAGAATAAAAGCACAGTGGATGGTTCTTGCAGTTCTTTTAATATCACTGGTAGATATGTGGCAAGTGAACAAGCGCTACCTAAACGACGAAATGTTTACACAGCCCATCCAAAACAGACAAATATTTGCAAAAACACCCACAGACGAAATAATCCTTCAAGACCCTACACTCTATTATCGGGTATTGAATATGGCAACAAGCACATTCAACGATGGCATCACACCCTACTGGCACAAAGCTATTGGTGGATATCATGCCGCTAAACTCCGCCGTTACCAAGACCTCATCGATGTGCATCTCTCGCAAGAGATGGGTGCATTACAAAATACAATTATAGAAGCTCAAGGCAATCTTGACACCCTCGCTACAAGCAACTTCGAGGTACTCAACATGCTCAACACCAAATGGGTAATAATGCCCATGCAAGGTGGACAAACACTTCCTGTTGAGAATCCAAATGCATTTGGCAATGCTTGGTTTGTAGATAATGTAAGGTATGTTGACAACCCCGATGATGAAATTGATGCACTGGGTGAGGTTGACCTTCGCACTACCGCTGTAGTAAATAAAAATGAAGCCGATATATTGAATGAATGGACAGTAGCTCCACAAGACTCTCTTTCTACAATAAAATTGACAGACTACGCACCTAACAAACTACGCTATCAAGTAGATACAAAGAAAGATGAACTAGCTGTCTTCTCCGAAGTTTACTATCCCGATGGATGGCAAATAACTATTGATGGAAAACCTACCCAAATGGTGCGTGCCAACTATACATTGCGTGCACTACCCATTCCTGCTGGCAGCAAAGTAGTAGAGTTTTATTTTGATCCTACCAGTATCAAGATTACAGATGGAATTGCTTATGGAGCTATATTGGTGATGTTGTTGACAGCAGCTGGGGCTATCTTCTTTCGAACAAGAAAAAGGACCTCTCGCAAAGACGCTAAGAACGCTAAGCTATGACTGAAAACGAAATTGCAAGGATAATTGTCAATACAGCTTATCACATTCATGTAAAGCTTGGACCTGGTTTATTAGAATCAATTTATGAAGAAATAATGTATTTTGAGCTCAAGAGTGAGGGGTTACTGGTTGAACGACAAAAGGCACTCCCTGTATTTTGGAAAGGCCTGAAAATGGATATGGGATACAGAGCAGATCTTTTTATTGAAAACAAAGTCATTATTGAGTTGAAATCTGTAGAGAGAATAGCTCCTGTACACCCTAAACAGCTTCTTACCTATTTAAGAATTACTGATAAAAGGCTTGGACTTCTCATCAACTTCAATGAAAGGCTAATTAAAAATGCAATAACTAGAATTGTAAACAACTTGCCAGAAGATAAATAACTTTACAGCCTTCTCTTTGCGTCCTTTGCGCCTTTGCGAGAGAAAACAAATTACCTTTCGCAGAGCGATCTAAAAGGGCAATACTCACAATTCTTCTCATTCTCAGTTTGCATAAAAGGAATATCCTCATTAAATAGCTCCTCTATCTTTTCATTGAAAAGAGCTTCAAACTCGGGAAAGTATTCAGATATATCATCCACCTGCTGGTTATTGCAAATAACAGTAGATGAAAAGTTGCTAAACGAAGTCCTCATAAAATAGATACCAGGAGATAGCACTTTATTAGGCTCAAGCTCATTATAAAAATAAGCATAGATAAAAGTTTGCAAAATAGGTCTTGGTCTATTGTTTTTTGATGAATCAAATAGCTGTTCCATCTCTTTAAACTTCAAATCGCCCCTCCCCGATTTATAATCAATAATGCGGGTGATACCATTCTTCTCATCTATGCGGTCTATACTGCCCTTAAATTTCACAGAAAGCGTGTTGCTCACTTTATGATCAAGGTTAAAATACCTCTCAGATTCTCTATAAGTAAAAGGC
>CAZIUT010000211.1:0-2993 GCA_964542545.1 uncultured Dysgonomonadaceae bacterium
TGTTTCGGCACCCAAGCCAAAGAAAATTGAAGCAATAAATAATGTATCCGATTTGTTGTGGCAGAGTGTTTCTTCAACGTTGCTTGGTGAAACTACAGATGAGGAGGTGGGAGACCAAGAAACCTCAGAAAAGCAAAAGTTATCTTATAATTATGGCGAAGCTAGGGGAATGAAGAAGCCTGCTATAAAAGATGCTGAAGATGAGGTGATGCTCACTAATTGGCAATCAACACCTTTTCGCAACCGCTTGAAGATGCGCTTATCGGGTATTGGTTATTTCTCTGACGATGGTACACGCGATTTTGGAACACTGATGCACGAAATTGTGAGTGAAATGCACACGCTTGACGATTTGGATGGTGCTCTTGAGAGAAGAGTATTGAGCGGAGAGTTGAACAGGCAAGAAAAAACACGAATACATCAAGAACTTTTAGAGAGTCTATCGCTACCACAAGTGCAAGATTGGTATTCGGGTAAGCATCATGTCCTCAACGAGCAGCAAGTGCTGCATCCATCAATGAATTTTATCCGCCCCGATAGGGTAATGATTAAAGATGGTGAAGTGGTGGTGGTTGATTACAAATTTGGGGAATCGATAGAGAGCAAATATGTAAAGCAGGTTCAACGCTATGTGAAAAGTATTAGAGATATGGGTTATACTAATGTACAAGGTTATCTGTTTTATGTGAAGCTACACAAAGTGCTAAAGGTCTAAAACTTTACTAGAAGTTCAAATAATAAATCTTTTAAAATATTTATTATTTATTAGATTAGGTGGTGGACTTGGCCTTCGCCGATTGCGGCGAAAGGTAAAATCTGTAATCCATCATGATACTCCGTCTCCTCTCGGCAAGAAGATTCATATCACTTTGTTTCGTCTGATTGTACATTGGTGGCATTTTTATTGCTAATATTGTGTGATTCTTTCTTATTAGATTGGTAGCTGTGCCCATACAGAAAAGAGTAATACATTGCCCCTGCTATCTAAATGAAACATTAAAAAAAAGACAAGACTTCAGGTGGTATATACTTATCAAGGTATTAAATCGACACTTTAAATATGTTTAATGAGAATACCAAAAATAAAATGTGATATTTCTTTAAAAAATAATGTATTTATCTTTGTTAAGTCTAAAATATTGTATATCTTTAGCTAGTGATGTGAAATAAACACATCTGTTATTGAAAGTGTAACCCTATAATATAGAATAATATGAAAAGAATAGTAGTAAGCCTTTTTTTTATCGCTAGTATGGTGACTTGTGGTGGGCTATTTGCTCAAAACATTGATGTGAAGGAAAATAAATCGGCAGTTAGTCTTTTATCAATAAAAGATTCTGTTACTATGAATGGGCAGAAGTGGACTAATTCTATTGATCGATTTATTGGAGTTTGGTCTTTAGAGAACACCATTATAAATGATAAGGGTGAAGAGGAAAAAGTATATCCAGGTACTTTTATGGTTGTTCATCCTAATGCTTCTTATACCATATTTGTACATAGTGATATAGGTGCTGTTATTACAAGCCAAGGAACTATTATAATAGAATCATCTGATCAATATGTTGAGGTGATATCGCATCATGTAAATACATATTTTGTAGGTATCTCTAATAGAATTGATTATAAGTTAGATCCTTCATACTTGTATAAGTCGTTTTGGGTGGAAAAAGATGAAGATGGTGGAGATTTTAAAAGACAAGTTGATGAAAAATGGAAGCGTGGAGCAATGCCTGTGATTGTGTATTGATATAAATATCTTTATGCTACTTGCTAGTTGTCCAATATAATTCTATTTACTTAAGTTGAAGCTGTGCTGTATTTTCACATCTCAGCAAGAATTTAAACTCTTGCATACTTATTGTAAATCTACTAGAAATAATTTTTTTGCAATATGTGTTTACTTGCATATAAGCTTAGAGTATTTGCTTTTAACGAAAGTACCCTGAAAAACCTTGTAATGAAATTCTTATAACGATTGAAATAAAATAATAAAAAGCCTTTCGAACAGTAATGTTTGAAAGGCTTTTGTTTTATTGATAGATTTTAAATGATTATTCTAAATAGGTATATCCATATAGTCCAGAGCGGTAGTTTGCCAAGAACTCTTTGCCTTCGGCAGATGAAATAACTCCCTGTTTTACTGAAGTCATTACCCAGGTTTCAACTGTTCTTACAAGTTTCTTTGAATTGTATTGCGCATATTCTAGCACTTCGGCTACAGTTTCACCATCAATTACTTGTTCTATTTTATGACCTTTCTTGTTCACGCTTACATGCACCACATTGGTATCGCCAAATAGATTGTGCAAGTCGCCCAATATCTCTTGATAAGCTCCTACAAGGAAAGCCCCTAAATAGTAAGGCTCATTTTTCTTTAGTGCGTGTACTGGTAAAAAAGAGGATTGCTGTCCGCCTTGCGCAATGAAGTTTGCTACTTTTCCATCCGAGTCGCATGTTATATCTTGTAATGTTGCTGTGCGAGTGGGTTTTTCATCTAAGCGATGAATGGGCATAATAGGAAACACTTGATCTATAGCCCAAGAGTCTGGCAATGATTGAAACAGAGAGAAGTTGCAAAAATATTTATCTGGCAACAATGTAGCTAATCGTCTCAACTCTTCGGGTGCATGTTTCATTGTTTTGGAGATAACACTTGTTTCGCGCATAATAGAGAAATAGAGTTTCTCAACCTGAGCACGGGTCTTTAAATCAAGCATGCCAAGACTGAAAAGGTCAAGCGATTCTTCTCTAATCTGTTGCGCATCGTGCCATGCTTCTAGCATACGTGGTTGTGAGAGCGATTCCCATATTTCGTACATCTCTTTCACCAACTCGTGGTCGTCTTCGTGAAGATCTATTTCTTCTTCCCATTCTGGTAGGGTAGTAGTTTCTAGCACTTCAAAAATAAGTATGGAGTGGTGAGCGGTAAGGGCTCGCCCCGATTCGGTGATGATGTTTGGATGTGGAATATCGTTCTTATCGGCTGCATC
>CAZIUT010000212.1:0-2986 GCA_964542545.1 uncultured Dysgonomonadaceae bacterium
AGAATAGGTTCATCAAGTCTTTCCCATGGACCATAAGGACTTTTGGATGTTGCAATACCAACTCGCTTTCCCCAACGACCCGCAATACACCATTTGCTATCAAGTGTAAGCTCATCTGCATTTTCTTTGGTTAGTTCTTCAAACGGATGGGTAGATCCCATATAATAGAGAATATATGTATCTTCATGCTTCACAATTTTAGGATTGTGACATGAGCGACCATCCCAATACTGTGCACCTCTTTTGCCTAATGCGATATCGCTAAACTCATAAGGTCCTTCTGGTGTATCAGAAACTGCATGAACAATCTCGGAAACAACCATCCAACCAGGATGAAAAGGAATGTAGTCTGGCCAACGCGAGGCATACATATGATACTTTCCATCTTCACTTTTAATTACCGAACTGCCCCAAACCCAATAGTTGTCCATTTTAAAACCACCATTTACTGGAGCTTCTTCTAAGTTGCTGACAATAGAGTTTTGAGCGGAGGCTATACACCCTATGTTCGCGAAAACAATTACAAATAGACTAAGCATTAATAGTTTAATCCTTGAATGCTGGTTTTTCTTTTTCATTGCTTTGTTGATTTAATTTATACTTGTTGGTTTTTTTCTGCTTTACAATACAAATCGTTTTGTAATGACATTATGAAAATACTACAAGTTATAATTTTGCGTGTTCTCTTATTTTATTTTATTTAAGTATTACAATTACAAAAAAAATTCATTTTTAAATCTTGCATCTACTATAAAATTCTTTATCTTTGAGTGCATGTAGATAACTTACACAATAATCAATCACTTTCAAAAAAAAACATCATGAAAAGAGTATTTTTATTTTGCTTATTATTTAGTTTTGTCACACTTGTCAGTGCACACGAGTATCGCAGCTTGCTTCAAAAAAAAGCTAGTCTTTCTAAAGTAAACAGTTCAGTAATTCTAAATCAAGAATGGGTAGATTATCCTGATTATTCAGACCGTGCAGGTTGGGATAAACTTATAGGAGATGCCAAAGAAGAGTTAATTAAAAAGGGAGAAGCCTCTTTAGATTATGAATGGAAAATAGTTAAAGCTACAGATTATATAGAATATGAACGAAGTGGCTCACGTAATATTATGCAACAGCCATTTGGTGCAAACAACACGGCCCTCTCTAACCTTGTATTGGCAGAGCTTGCTGAAGGTAAAGGACGCTTTATTGATCAAATAATAAATGGAGTTTGGCAAACCTGTGACATGACATCATGGGCACTTTCAGCTCACGTAATTAGCGCACAAGCCGTAAAAACTTCTCTCCCATCTCATAAAGAACATGTTATAGATTTAACAGCAGGTGATTTGTCATCATTTCTTTCGTGGACATACTATTTTCTGAAAGATGAAATGGATAAAGTAAATCCACTAGTTTCAGAACGCTTGCGCGACAACTTACAAGAGCGTATATTGGACACATACATGGAAAGAAGCGATTTTTGGTGGCAGGCATTCTATGCTACTCCATCAACAATGGTGAATAATTGGAATCCTTGGTGCAACTTCAATATACTAAACACTTACCTCCTTCTCGAAAATGACCCTCAAAAACTGGGCAATGCCATTTATCGCAGCATGGTATCAGTAGATAAGTTTATCAATTATACCAAGTCAGACGGAGCTTGCGAAGAAGGTCCATCATATTGGGGGCATGCTGCTGGTAAAATGTATGATTACCTACAATTATTGAGCACTGCAACTAATGGAGTGGTTGACATCTTTGATGAACCGATTATTAAAAACATGGGCGAATACATCGCGAAATCATATATTGGCGATGGATGGGTGGTTAACTTTGCTGATGCATCTGCAAAAGGAGGTGGTCCGAAAGGCGTTATATATCGTTATGGAAAAGCTGTAAACAGCCCTGAAATGATGAGTTTTGCTTCCTATTTATATGAGAGAGACAACGACAAGTCATACTTTAATGCAGGACGGGATATGTTTAGAACATTAGAAAACCTGAAATCTCACAATGAGTTAATCAATACTAAAGCTGCTCTTAGCGATGCTGCCGCAACTTGGTATCCAGATACAGAGTTTTGTTATATGCGCAATGACAACGGCTTCTTCTTTGGAGCAAAAGGCGGATTCAATAACGAAAGCCATAACCACAACGACGTTGGCTCATTCATACTCTATCATAACGAAACTCCTATTTTCATTGATGCTGGTGTAGGAACCTATACACGCCAAACATTTGGTAGTGAAAGATATAATATATGGACTATGATAAGCGAATATCATAACTTGCCAGTTGTTAATGGTGTGCCCCAATCATATGGAAGTCAATATAAATCTAAAGATGCAAAATTTGACAGAGGAAGGTCTACCTTCTCATTAGATTTAGCTGATGCGTATTCTTCAAAAGCAAACATAGAAAAATGGAAACGCACCTATCAATTAACGTCAAAAAACGGACTGATGATTGAAGACGATTTTAGACTAAGCGAAACTAATGAGCCTAATAAAGTAAATTTCTTAACTTGGGGTAAACCTGATATTTCTACGCCTGGTAGTATAAAAATTGAGAAAGAGGGTGCTAAAGTAAAAATGATTTATAATGCTTCGCAATTCGATGCTGAGGTAGAAACTGTGACATTAGATGACAAGCGCTTGTCAAATGTTTGGGGTAACGAGATTTATCGTTTAACGCTAAAAGCGAAGAAAATGCAGAAGAGTGGAAAATATAGCTTTAAGGTTACAACAAACTAAGGTCATAATAACTTCATAATAAGTTACGAAATCAACACTTTGGTTTGACACTTATACAACAAGGCCGTTACAACAATTGTAGCGGCTTTGTTATATCAGAAAAACAAAAATGCTTGCAGCCTCTAATTAATAGAAACTTCAAGCATTTTGCAACAACAGAATATGAGCTAAGGCTAAGTGTAATTCAAAATAAGACTTCAGCAGTACTCATATTTTGTATTCTATATGTAATGGTT
>CAZIUT010000213.1:0-2925 GCA_964542545.1 uncultured Dysgonomonadaceae bacterium
GTGATTGATTTTAGCAGATACCATTTCTTTTGAATAGTGATTACCAAAGCAAATAGTATTGATGCAGTAATGGCTGCTACTAGCAAAAGCTCATAGTAAGAATAGTGTCGCAACCCTATTTTGAATGCAGATGCAACAGTTGACCAACTTGCTACAGCAATGGCAACGTAGAGTAAAGATTTTGATGAGTCTTTCATTTTATGTTTGTTAATATTGAATGGTCTGTTATATTTTTACTTTTTCTCAAAGTGATGATCATCCCAATACTTACTAAAGGAGTGTCCCCATCGAAACCCCCGTTTCTTGAACTCTTGCACTATGGGGTGATTTGCGTGCAAAGTACCATTAACTGTGGTGTCTAAGACTGCTCCTTGTGGTTGATTGGGTTGGTTTTCTGTTTTCCATCTTAATGGGTTGAAGCGTGGGTTAATGTCTATAGCCAAACCTTTGGCATGAGCAGAGTATGAAATGTTTCGATAACAGAAGCTATAGCTATTGTTATTTGCCATTGAAAGACTGTCGCTCCAGTTGTATGCAACAATAGGAACTGCCCTTTCAATTATAAACTCTTGCTCTAGCATTACTTGAAATATCTCTTTTATATCGGGAGCTAAGCGTTTGTTGGTCAATACTTGACCCTGATGCAGTTTCTTATCAGTAGAAATATAGGTTATGTCTATTAGCTCTAATTCATCAATTATTGATTGCGGAGCACTTGCTCCTGCAACAGCCTCTGAAAAAGTATAGCGACTATCAATTATAATAGTGTCTGTTCTTTTTATAACTTTATCTACGATATTATATTCTTCAGCAGGAGCAATCTTCTCCTTGCTTTCATTTGTATGACAAGCATTGAAGACTATAAGTGAAAACCAACCTAATAAAAAATACCGCATAAGTTTTTTTTAGAGAAAGAGCAAATATAATGTTTTGTATTCATCCTTGCTAATTAGTGCATGCTAGCTAATTATTTGCGTTTCTTTAATTTAGGAGCATAGTCTTTCAGGTTACAAGCTCCTCCCGCAATCTCCCATAGATAAAGAGAAGCTACAGAGGCGTAAGGTGTATATCTACGTTTATATTTTTGGAATAGCTTTTTATCTATTTTTCTATGATGATAGATCATTCGCAAGCCTCTTTGAATAGCAAGGTCACCCCAACTCATGATATTTGGTCGTTGCATGCAAAAAATTAGAATCATCTCTGCTGTCCAAATACCTACACCGTGTAGTGCCGAAAGTTTTTTAATGACCTCTTCATCCGATAGTGTATAAAGTTCATCTATATTTAGTTCTCCAGTGACAATTTTAGCTGTTGCTGCTTTTATATAACTCGCTTTCCGCATAGACATGCCGCACTGTTGTATCTCCTCTTTGGTTGCTTTATCCACTGCTTCAGGAGTAATTTGAGGAAACCGGTCTTCGAAACGTTTCCAAACTGTATCCATTGCTTTAGAAGATATTTGTTGTCCCACAATAGAATTAACTAAAGCGGTAAACAAATCGGGAATCACTGAACGTTTAATCGGGCCAATTTCATCAATGATTGTTCCAAGTGCAGAATCTACACTTTTGAGATATTCTAGTTCCTTATCTCCATAAATAAAAAAACTGCGCATATTTTTTACATTTAAGATTTAATACAAAAATAGGCAAACCTAAAGATAAACGTGGCTTTTTTTATTAATTATAAATTACAAGAATAGATTGTTTACTTTAAGTTAATTTGTTATGTTTGTTTTTTTAATTTTAGCATATATCTCGATTATATTAAGTTTGTCAATTTTTATCATTAACATGTGAAATGACTTGGAAATATGGTTCGTTCGCTAATAATCTTATTTATAATTGCTGTTGGTTCTTTAATCGCACTAAACATGCAAGCGCAAACAAATAACTGGCGTTCTCACATTGAGCAACTTGCAGAAGAAGATGTGGACGAAAACTCTATAAATAATATATTTGAAGAGTTGAGTATGTTGGAACAAAATCCAATGAACTTAAACTCTGTTACACATGATCAGTTGGAGCTCTTCCCATTGCTTTCTACCAATCAAGCAAATGCGATAGCTGATTTTTTGGAAAAGAACAGACCGATATATACTGTGTTTGAACTGCGTAATGTGTATATGCTAGACTACACAACTGTTGAGCTTATACTGCCCTTCTTTTATGTGGGTGAATTGGAGAAAAAGAGAGAATCTTTAAATGTGGGAGAGTTAATAAAAAACTCACGTCATAATGTACAGGTGAGATTTGACAAGACTTTAAACAAAAGAGCTGGTTATGGCAATTTCTCAGACTCTATCTTAGCTAAATATCCCAACCGGAAATATGCAGGAGAAGATTTTTATCACTCATTTAAGTATTCAGCTTCTTATCGGGATAAATTTCAAGCTGGAATAGTAGGTGAAAAAGATGCAGGAGAACCTTTTTGGAGGCCAGATTATAAGAAAGGGTATGATCATTATGGCTTTCATCTGATGTTGCGAAATGTAGGTAAAATTAGAGCTTTGGCTGTGGGAGATTTCCGATTATCATTTGGTCAAGGATTGGTTTTAAACAATGACTTTATGTTGGGCAAAAGCTTTTTCTCAAATAATACAATTAGGCAAACAAGTTTGCCCAAAAGTCATTTCTCTACTGCTGAAAATGGATTCTTTAGAGGAGGAGCTGCAGTTGTGCGGTTACATAATGTAGACATTACAGCTTTTTACTCCAATCATTTGATTGATGCTAATATATCGGAGGAAGAAGAAATCACTTCATTTAAAACAGATGGATACCATCGTGTTCCTCTCGATTTTAAGAAACGAAACAATACACGCGAGCAGGTAATGGGTGCAAATGTAAACTATCGGATAAATAGGTTTCAACTTGGTGTAAGCGGGTTGCATCATGCATACAATAGAGTCTATAATCCAAC
>CAZIUT010000214.1:0-2904 GCA_964542545.1 uncultured Dysgonomonadaceae bacterium
CATTGCTTGCACTTTGGATACCTGAAACAGGCATCATAAATGAAGTAACTCCTTGATTATTTGCTGTTAAATAAGGCATATTATTTACTGTTAGCATCCAATATTGATTATTTATGGTGCTAAACGACTGTGGATTAAAATTGGAATCACGCCCTGGGAATAACTGATCGACATTCTTATGTAAAGAGTAATCCTCACAGTCCGTCATTTGAATATTTTTATCCTCAAAAATAGTTGTTATTACATTTTTTGTAAGGAGAGCACTTGGTTTGTGCAAAGTATATTCAACACTCTTGATGAGTGAGGGATGCTTTTTACCTAATGTTTGCTCCCAAATATCATAGAAAATATTCTCTCCCTTATCATACGATGTGGTAATACTATTATCCATAATAAGGTTCAGATCGGATGATTGCCCATCTTTTGTATCTGCAACTACAATTCCCTCTCTAAAAGGACTGTTTACATAAAGGGGCCATGATCTCTGATACTCCAACCCATGATCTTCGTCTCTAACTGTTAGAATAAGGGTATATGATGCAGAAAGTATTTGATTGGTTATTGTTGTGTTCAAAACCCGCTCATTGCCCAGCTCTACTAAATTATTCTCGCCAGGAGTTTTGTTAATTTCCCACTTATACAATACGTTCGTGGGGTTTACTTCACTTCCCATTTTGACCGTTGGAGAGAAATTAACTTCGCCATAATAATCCACACGTAGTATTTCTGGCATATCATCTGATTCTATAACTATTCCATCTATTTTGAAAGAATCCAATTCAGATTTATCGTCATAACAACTGTTTGCTGTTGTTAGCACAATCAGTAATGCAAAAAAAGTAAGTATTTTTGTTCTCATTTTTTTTAAGTTTAAAGGTTAGGGTCATAAACTACTCCATTAACTCTGGCTTGAATTGCAATACCTTTGCCATCTCCTTCGTTATGCTTAAGTCTTACGCCTCCGTTAGCAGCTGCATAATCGTCTAAAAACTTCTGCAATTTACGCGCATAAAGATCGGTATAGTAAACGCCAAGAATTGTAGTTGTTCCAGTTCCAGGATCCTCGCGTCCGTTATTATAACCTGGCCAGTAATCTATTTCCCAACCAAAAGTATCCAAGATAGCTTTGTGAGCATTTGTACTATAATACGCTGCCGATGTACTTGTCCTACCAAGAGGAGAAAGTATCATCATACTATAAGTTCTTCTATGATTTGCTGTTGCTGGAAACATTGGAAGCATATTACTCCAGTTTAGAATTCCTTTTCGATATTCATTTGAGCCTACTTTTAAATCTTCAGACTCTATTAACTCTATTGCTACGTTTACAGATAAAGAGTCCAAGGCTTCGTCTCTGCTTAAAACAAACCTAATGTATCCATACTGTTCTCCGGCAGGGATAACTGCTTCTGTAATCTCATATTGACTTGACAATGCAGTTGTTTCATCTTCAATTATACGATAATTTACAACCCTATTCTTATCTGCAACGATACCCGATATTTTTACTGGGAAATCAATCGTATAAGTATTCTGAGCTAAAGGAACATTCAAAAAAGACTCATTTATATAATAGGTTTTGTCTCCGCTATTATAACCCTTGTAATCCCTTGCATCACCTGCTCCAGGAAACACCAAACCAGGAGAAGTTACATCGAAGATCTCTATTTCATCTTTCTGGCATCCGGCAATAGTAAGGAGACCAATTGCAAGGAATAGATATATTTTTAATTGTTTCATTATAAACTTTTTTATTTGTTATTGACTTCTACCCATTTGAACTTCTGTATTAGGATATGGCATTAAGTAAACGTCATCTCCTGCTAATTCAAGGTACCCTGGTATGTTTTCCCTTCCCATCCTTTTGTAAAGATAGAACATAAGACCTTCGGAATAAAACTCTTTGTGATACTCTTTAACAATTTCAGCCATAGTTTCATCTGCATCAAGCTCGGATAATTCTTGGGTAATACCTCTTTTATCGCGAACTGTATTAAGCATTTCTAGAGCCTTTGGTATATTAGGAGTAGATTGTTTAAGATAACATTCTGCTGCAATATAATAAGCCTCAGGCAATCTCATCAATGGAATATAGTTTTTGGAAACGTTAGAACCTACTGTTCCATAAAACTTTATTGGAGTATATGTATTGCTCCCATCTAAAGTAATGTTGTTTTGTAAAAACAATCGTGAGAAACGAAAATCTGTAGCCCCTGGCCCATCTACTTCATATATAGACTGCAGTCTATTGTTAGATACATATTGAGCATATATATCACCCGCTGCACTAATGTTTAACATAAAGTACCGAGATGTTTCATCAAATAAGTTTTGAGTATTCAAAGAGAACAGATGCTCTGTTTTCATTACAGGGTCACCAGTTACACTGTTGCTTGTTGCCCATGAAACCATATCATTCTCCTGTGTTTCTTGTAACACAGACGTTGCAAGTTGCAATGCTTTAGAGTTACTTTCGGTGGTATTTTCCCACATATAAACTCTTGCCAAAAGTAAAGAAGTAGCGTAATAATTAAAACGTTGCTGTCTATCATTGTAAAAACCGTCTAAGTTAACTTCTTGATAGAAATCACTGGGGTGCATTTTTGTAACAGGGTCTATTTTCAATAACTCCAACGCTTCTTCTAAATCCTTCTTCAATTTACTGAATGTTTCATCATAATTTAGCTGGGGCGTCATCTCTTTCTCCAACATTGTAACATATGGTATAGCAGGTTTTCCTGATACATCTGTTCTATTACCAAGATTTCCATATCCATAAAGACGCATAAGATCGAAGTGCATTTGAGCTCTAATTGCAAGCAGCTCTCCTTTTATTATGCTATAATTAATGTTGTCTATTTTATCTTTATTTATATCTATGTATTTAAGGGCATTGTTCGCATT
>CAZIUT010000215.1:0-2881 GCA_964542545.1 uncultured Dysgonomonadaceae bacterium
ATTTGTAAGCACCAAATGTTTTGAAGTTTAATTTCAAAATGATTTGAAACGCTTCTCAAACCAAATCGCCCCTATTTCTAAAAGCGGATGCAAAGATATGCTCTTTTTATTTAGCCACCTAATCTTTCAAGAAGTAATTTATGTATTTATCACACTTACCCCATCACAAACTGGTTAACTATCAAATAACAAGAGTAATATAGAAGATTATTTTTCTTGCTTTATTTTAATAATAAATCTATATCCCTTTTTCAGTAGGGCAAAAACAATGAAATTAGCCAATTTATACTTACATTGCGCTCTTAAGTAAAAAGACAATATTAGAAAAACCCCCTTATTACACATATAAAAAGACAGTTGATATGAACGGTGTTATTAAAATAGCTAAGAGATTTCTTCCTCCATATAAGAACTATATAATACTGAATCTTATATTTAATGTGATTAACGCTTTATTGAATGTATTTTCTTTTGCCTTAATCATACCTATATTGCAGATACTATTTAAAACTACACCCGAAGCTTATAACTTTATAGGCTGGGATACAGAAGGTATTTCGATATTCAATATAGCCAAGAACAATGGGTATTGGTATATAGGTGATTTAATAAATACAAATGGCGCAGCATTTGTTCTATTTATACTGGCAGTTATATTAATTATAATGACAGCATTAAAAACAGGAGCTGCATTTCTCAGTACATATTATGTTGTACCAATACGAACAGGTGTGGTTAAAGACATCAGAAATAGTATCAATGATAAGATACTTCATTTGCCTATTGCTTTTTTCTCTGAGGAACGAAAAGGCGATATACTTGCTCGTATGTCAGGAGACGTAAACGAGGTTGAGAATTCTGTGATGAGCTCACTAGAAATGATGCTTAAAAACCCAATAATGATTGTTGTATTTCTAACCACTATGCTCTTTATAAGTTGGCAACTTACAGTTTTTGTTTTTGTCCTTTTACCTGTAATGGGGTATATAATGGGCACAGTAGGTAGGAAATTGAAAAGAAGTTCATTTGAAGCTCAAAATAAATGGGGCGAATTAATGTCTCAAGTAGAAGAAACACTTGGGGGGCTACGTATAATAAAAGCTTTTAATGCAGAGCAAAAAATATCTGACAGATTCCATAAAGGAAGTGACGAGTTCAGACAAATGTCAAACCGAATAGCACGTCGCCAATATCTGGCACATCCAATGAGCGAATTGTTAGGTACTATTACCATTGCTGTGGTTTTATGGTTTGGAGGATCATTAATTCTCAAAGACAACTCTTTACTTGACGCTTCAGTTTTTATATATTACCTAACTGTGTTTTACCTAATCATTAATCCGGCAAAAGATCTCACAAAAGCCTCGTATGCTATCCAAAGAGGCCTAGCATCCATGGACCGTATAGACAAAATACTAGGAGCTGAGAACAATATAGTAGAAAAAGCCAACGCAAAGGAAGTAAACTTTAAAAAGCACATTGAATTCAAAGATGTTTGGTTTAAGTATCAGAACGATTGGGTTATAAAAGGGATGAACCTAAAAATTAACAAAGGCAAGACAATTGCACTTGTTGGTCAATCTGGTTCAGGTAAGTCAACCATGGTTGACTTACTTCCACGTTTCTATGACATACAAAAAGGGGAGATAAATATTGATTCTATAAATATAAAAGATATTTCTTTAAAGAACTTACGCTCTCAAATGGGAAATGTAAATCAAGAAGCAATCCTTTTTAATGACAGCTTCTTTAATAATATAGCCTTTGGTGTAAACAATGCAACGCTAGAAGAGGTGGAAGAAGCTGCTAAAATTGCCAATGCACATGAATTCATAATAGCTACTCCAAAAGGATATGACACAAATATTGGTGATCGAGGGGGGAAGTTGTCTGGAGGTCAACGCCAGCGCATAAGTATAGCTAGAGCAATACTAAAAAATCCTCAAATATTAATTCTTGATGAAGCAACATCTGCTCTAGATACTGAATCTGAGAAACTAGTACAAGAAGCTATAGAACGATTAATGAAAAATAGAACTACCATTGTAATTGCTCATCGCCTTTCAACAATAAAAAATGCAGATGAAATTTATGTTATTCACGAAGGAGAAATTGTAGAACAAGGGCCACATGAAATTATTTATGAAAAAGGAGGCTTTTACACTAAACTATATAACTTGCAACTATCTAATTAAGGCCTAATAAAACATACTTTAGAATTTAACTGGGGTTAAGACGAAAAAGGCAGACGTAGTGCTTTCTATATTCGAAGTCGATATATTTTCTTAGAAAATCTATACTATTAATACAGATAATACAGAAACATCTATCACTTTTTCTTAGTACATGACAAAAATTATATAGCGATATAACTGTTTGACATTCATCTAAATACACGTTTTATTATTTGGAAAAGACCTTGAAACTTTGAATCTTTATAGCTCACAATGAATAAGTTATAATGAAAACAAAAGATTTTAAGGTCTAAAACAAAAGTAGTGATTTAACTCCTGTTTTATATGAATGTTTTGGCAAAAGTTTAAATCTTGTTCGAATAAAACTCATTAGTTTGTTTATTTGTTCGCTTTGCAAGGTGCAAACTGTAGGGTTTAAAAAGTTGCAAGTGGGTTTGAAAACAACTGTGACACAGATTCTTCATTGCGACGAATCCAGCGGTTTATGGCAGAATATGCGCTAGACACAGATTTGATTGCAAAGTTTATATTTGCGCTTCTGCCTCACAGACCACCCTATACAATTACCATTGATAGAACAAATTGGAAGTTTGGGCAAATAAATATCAATGCATTAGTATTAGCCATCGTATACAAAGGAGTTGCTTTTCCTATTTTATTTAACCTAATGCCCAAACAAGGCAACT
>CAZIUT010000216.1:0-2825 GCA_964542545.1 uncultured Dysgonomonadaceae bacterium
CGACAGAAAAAGAAAACGAAGCAAAAAAGAGTGCTGAGTAACTGATAATAAGTTAACAACCAAAAAAAGGGCTTGTTTTATTTTATTACAAATAGAATAATCGTATTTTTGTTATTACCTACTTGGGGTTGAGACTGAAAGGTGCTCAGTTGCTAATGACTTGAGGTTTTACCCGACGCTTTGTAGCTAAAGTGAAGGGCTACTAATTATTTAACAACCATTGGCCTATACCTCACCTCCCTTGATTTGTAGATAAGGTGTGTAGGGATGGAAGGCAAGACAACGGTTTTGTTGCTTGAAAAAGGAACGGACTCAAAGCATCGATACTATGCTACACTACATGTTACTATATTGTATGACAGATAATTTACGCGCATAAAAAAATAGATATATTATGAAACATTTAAAAGTACTATTTGCACTCACCATTGTAGCTTTTGCTTTAAGCAGTTGCAATAACTTTTCATCGGGTTGGATGTCATCATCATCTGCTACCAATGAGGTGTTGACTATAATTGGCGAAGCTGAATGGCAAGAGCCCCACGGACGGGCACTGTTTGATGTGTTGAACTCGCCCATGGCAGGTATGCCACAAAAAGAGGCCAATTTTAAGATTCTGCAAATTGATCCTAAAAACTTTACCAACACTTTTAAAATGGCGCGAAATATTGTAGAGGTGCATGTATCGAGCGATTACACGCAAACAAAAATGAGTGCCGAGCTTAATAAGTATGCAAGTGGTCAGGTGGTGCTTATGCTTAAATCGCCCGACAAAGAGTCTTTGGAAATATACTTGAAAGAGAATAGCGACAAGATAGTGAGCTACTTGGTAGATAAAGAGTTGGAACGCATAGGGCAATGGTTGCTAAAAGAAGGTGGAACGCCAAAAACTAGGATTCGCAATACGTTTGGCTTCGAATTGGCTTATCCCAAGGGACTAAGCAATATAACTGAAGATGAAAATTTCTTTTGGGCAACTAATAATTCGGGCGAATCGCGCCAGGATATAACCATATTCTCTATTCCTTACACCTCGGAAACTGTTTTTGAGAAAGACTCTTTAATTGCAATTCGCAACCGTGTGTTGGGTAAGCATATAAAAGGTTCTTTCGACTCTCAGATGTCTACATCGAAGGCATTGTCGCCAGAATATAGGAAATTGGAAATTGATGGTTTGTTTAGGGCCGAGATAAGGGGCTTGTGGGAAATGACTACCGATATGATGGGTGGCCCGTTTGTGATGCAGGCTTTTGTGAATGAAAATACAAACAGGGTAATTTTTGTGGATGTACTTGTGTATGCACCCGAGAAGAAGAAGAGAAATTTGATTCGCAATTTAGAGGGGGCATTCTACACAATAACAGTTGGCGATACTGAAGAGTAATTGAAGGATGGAAACGGCGGTTATTGCTGATAGTTTCTTTTTAAAATACACAATATAATGAGTACACCCTGAAATAAATAAACTTCACTTCTTTTAGCTGCTACCTCCCCGAAAAAGGGATTTTGAAGCGTGCTGATTATTAGTCTTTTTAGACTCAGAGATAAAGGGCAGAAAGAAGCTAATAATAAGCAGTTGGAGGTTTTTAGAGCAGACTAATCAAATTAAATAAAAATAACGGATAGACTTATGTCAAATTTAGTAAAAGTTGGTATTACCCACGGCGACAGCAATGGGATTGGATATGAAATTCTTTTGAAGGCTTTTTCGGATAAACGATTAACCGAGCTACTTACTCCTATTATATACGGGTCATCGAAGGTGGCCTCTTATCATCGCAAGGTTTTGAATAGTAAGTCTGTTCCTTTCAATATGATTGTAAATAGCCGGGAGGCTAGAGAGGGCGAGATAAATTTTATAAATGCTGTAACCAACGATGTGAAAGTTGAGATTGGGAAAGCAAATGACACTGCGGGCGATGCTGCTTATTTGGCACTTGAAGCGGCTGTGGCGGATATAAATAATGGCGATATTGATGCTTTGGTAACGCTGCCCATTAATAAAGATAGCATTCAGGGACAGAATTTCAACTTTAAGGGTCACACTGAGTATTTGGAAGACAGGGCTGGTGATGGCAAAAAGAGTAAGGCACTGATGATTCTTGTTAGTGGCAACCTACGCGTAGCGCAAGTAACTACTCATTTGGCTATTGCCGATGTGGCAAAGAGCATTACTACGGAGTTGGTGATTGAGAAAATAAGATTGTTGAACGATAGCTTGAAGCGCGATTTCTTTATTGATAATCCACGCATTGCTGTTTTGAGTCTCAATCCGCATGCTGGCGAAAACGGTTTGATGGGTAATGAGGAGCAAGAGGTAATACAACCTGCAATTGAGAAATGTGTGGATAGAGGTGTATTTTGTTCTGGACCGTATGCTGCCGATGGTTTTTTTGGTAGCGAGCGGTATAAAAAATTTGATGCTGTGTTGGCAATGTATCACGACCAAGGTCTTGTGCCTTTTAAAACTATTGCTATGGATACGGGTGTTAACTTCACGGCAGGTTTGCCAATTGTGAGAACATCTCCGGCTCACGGCACTGCGTATGATATTGCGGGGAAGAATGAGGCTTCGGACGAGTCGTTCAGACAAGCTCTTTATATGGCTGTGGATATTTATAGAAACAGGGTTCAGTATGACGAGCCACGCAAAGACCCATTGCGCAAAGCATTTTTTGAACGCGGCAAGGATGATGAGAAATTGGATTTGAGTTGATAAAGAAGAGTAAGCAGAGACTAGGAAATAGGAACTAGGGATTTAGGTGTTAGGTGTTACATATCAGCACATCGTTTACACTTCTAAGTCCCTTAGCCGTATCAGAACA
>CAZIUT010000217.1:0-2817 GCA_964542545.1 uncultured Dysgonomonadaceae bacterium
GTTACATCGTATCTATTCTTATAGCTTCCCTCCATAGCCACTTGATTGGTAACCTGATACTGATTTCTGCACCAATGTTGGGTGTTCAGAAACTCGAAATATAGATTATCGCCATTCTCACGCACCAAATGTTGCTTCTCTCGCAGGGTTTTGGCCTTTTCAAACACACTGCCTTTGCTAAGTATATTTAGCACTTGCTGAAACTCTTTGTGAGTAAAGGTGATGTTGTTGTGCTTTTCCAACTGTTGCTTCAAGTTTGCCAACAAAGTTTCCTCATCTGGTATACTCACTTGGGTGTAGCCAATGGTTACTAGTTGCTCTATTAGTTGGGTTTCGAGGATGTGTTCGGGTTGGGTGGTCATAGTTGTTATCTGTTTTATCTTGGTTGGGTGTTTTATTATTGGGCTTCGACTACGCTCAGCCCTCGGTTGGTTGTTTCGAACCCTGAGCGGAGCCGAAGGGTGGTTTATAATTCTTCCAATGTGTCTTATTCATACACTCTGCTGCTTTTTTCAATTCCCTATCCCATCCATTTATTAAAGCTTCTTTTTTATTTCTGTTCCAATTTTGAATTTGCTTTTCCCTAAAATAAGCGGTATCTATTCGATCGTACTCTTCATAGTACACCAATTTCACGGGCAATCTCTTTTTAGTATGATTAGCACCTTCACCATTTTGATGTTGCATTAATCTTCGCTCCAAATCTTTGGTGCTTCCTGTATAGTAAGAATCATCCGAGCATATTAAAATATAGGTATAACCTTTCATTTTTATTATAATTTTAATAGTGAGCTTTTTCATCCGCTCCCCGAGCGGAGTCGAGGGGAGTCGAGGGGAGTCGAAGGAAACGAAGTGTTGCAAATCAGCGCGAGCGGGCTTTTATTCGTCTTCACTCTTTAGGTTTTGTTGCAAGTTTTTTACCTCCCGGTCAAAATCAGATATATAATTTCTATCCTGAATGGGTGCAAATTTACTATACTCTTGCTCTGCCAATCGTTTTGCAACAGCAGCAGATACATTTCCTGCATTTTGCAATACTTCATAATCGTTAAACTGCAAGAACGCATCAAGTTTTACCACCCAGTCGCTCATTTTCATCGGTGTTTGGCGTTCTGCTTGCAATTCTGCAAAATCTAAGTACATGGTTACAATGCGCTCTAAACTTTTTATTTCAGTCTCTTTCAAGTAGTTTTTAGCAATGGCAACATCCCCCTTCAATATCTTTCCTTCCGGAGCGTTTTTCCAAGTAGTTAGCCCCATATTTGGTTTTTGAGCATCAACTCTGTGTTTGATAATTTCGGCAGCAGTTTGCCCAGTTATTGCCCAATGCATTTTATTCTGTACAGTTTGATAAAACTCTTTTGTAATAGGCGATTGTGCGTCATAATCGATACTTGCCTCTTTATAAATATCAGTTATTTTCTGATAGAATCTTCTTTCAGAAGCACGAATAGCACGGATGCGTTCTAAAAGTTCATCAAAATAGTCTTTACCAAAACTTTGTCCTTGCTTCAGTCTTTCATCATCCATCACAAAACCTTTGATGATAAACTCTTTTAAAGTCTTAGTAGCCCAAATGCGAAACTGTGTAGCACTAAAACTATTTACACGATAGCCAACAGCAATAATGGCATCAAGATTATAGAAAGTTGTTTCAGTCTTCTGTGTTTTTCCTTTAATAGCACCATGCTGAGTGGTATGTGCATATTTTGCACACACCACTTCTTTTTGCAGTTCTCCCTCTTTAAAAATATTAGCAAGATGCCTACTTATTGATGTCCTATCCACCCCAAACAAATCGGCTATTTTCTGTTGTGGTAGCCAAAAAGTTTCATCTTCAAAGCGAATATCTATTTTCACCTCCCCATTGGGTGTGGTGTACAATATTATTTCTGATTCTTTCATATTATTATTTCAACTTAGATTTATATTTATACGCTCGCGGGTGTTGAGTAATTTAGTGCCAATGCTAAAAAGCTCTACCTGTACAGACGCCCTATACGGGCGTCTCTTCGCAATCAGCCAAGCTGCCTTATTTTTAGTTCCCTTCTCAATGAGCCGAGCTGCCTTATTTTTAATGCTTTCATCATGTGATCAGAAATTTTCTTTTGCTTCGCACACCCCAATGAAATAACAATGCAGATTTCATAGGGCAGGTGGGGCAGGCCGATTACAAATCGGCGCGAGCGGGAACTATATTTTAAGAGCTATACGCAACCCCACATCAACTGAGCCCTTTGTGCTCCTAGTACTACGGTTTATCACACTACATAATGCTCTGTCGCCAATAAAATCTCCTCCTCTTACTACTTTTCTTTCACCATTAGAGGGGCCTTGCGGATTATAAGTACTGTCTGATGTAAACTCCTCGTACCAATCATAGCACCATTCATTTACATTTCCACTCATATCATAGATACCTAGTTCATTACTTTTTAAAGAACCCACTGGATGTGTTTTATTATTCATTATTTGCTCTTTGTATTTTGCTTTATTAAACCATGTAGCTTCACTGATTATTTTCCTTACAATCTCTCCTGAATTCCAATAACTCCATGCGACTTGATTACAATTATCACTTCCTGAGTATAAATAATTTTTGCTGTGATTTCCTCCTTTGGCTGCAAATTCCCATTGAGCCTCTGTAGGGAAGTAAAAACTCAACCCGCATCTTTTATTCAATTCAACAAAGAAACGCTTGCAATCATCCCAACTTACATTTTCTACTGGATTATTTGGATTAATAAAACGAGAAGGATTATTACCCATTATCTCTACCCATTCTCTTTGAGTAACAGCATATTTATTTATATAAAA
>CAZIUT010000218.1:0-2789 GCA_964542545.1 uncultured Dysgonomonadaceae bacterium
GATAAAACAAAGAATTGTAGAGAGCTATCCACGCAAGTGGTTCGAGACTGCCCCAATCTATATTGTGGCCTGTACCGACAAATCGCAATCTTGGAAACGTACAGCAGATAACAAAGACCATGGCAACATTGATGTAGCAATAGCTGTAACATACCTAACACTTAAAGCCACCGAGCTAGGTTTAGGAACTTGCTGGGTATGCAATTTTGATACAAGCGTACTTAATGATGCTCTCAATTTAGACAAAGTTCTCGAACCAGTAGCAATAATACCCATTGGTTATCCTTTAGAAAGAACGACTATAGAAACAGAACAACCAAAAAAAAGAAAGCAGGTAGAAGAGTTCACCGAATGGATGTAAATCTTACTATCACTTTATAACATCATTTTCACTTATTCCTCTTTTTAATGAAAAGCCTCAATAAAACATCAATACAAATAACACTTTTACTACTTGCTGTATTTTTAATTGGATGTAACTCTAGCAACAAAAGCGAAGAGCTTAAATTCCATAATGATAGTGGAGAAATATTTCATACCTACTTTCACATCAAGTATGAATACAGTCGTTCTCTGAAAGAAGAGATAATGGAGGCCTTGGAAAGATTCGACCAATCTCTCAACCCTTTTAGAGAAAACTCTATCATCCATAAAGTTAACAACAATGTGCCTGTTGCATTAGACTCACTCTTCATTAAAGTGTTTGATAAATCAATGGAGGTATCACGCAAAACAAATGGCAGATTCGATATAACAGCATCGCCATTTATAAATGCATGGGGCTTTGGTTTCAAGAACACAGACAATATTACATCCGAAAAGATAGATAGCATGAAAGCTTTTGTTGGATACAATAAAATTAGAATAGATGACGGGATTGTAGTAAAAGATGATCCAAGAGTCCAAATAAATACTTCGGCCATAGCCAAAGGCTATTCTTGCGATATTGTAGCAGATGTATTACAAAGCTTTGGTATAACGAATTATATGGTGGAGATTGGTGGTGAAATAACCATGAGAGGAACAAATGAAAAAGGAGATTGCTGGCGCATAGGTATAGATAAACCAACTGACGACTCTCTTGCAATAAATCGCGAATTGCAACTCATTTTATCTATTTGCGATAAAGCAGTGGCTACATCTGGAAACTATAGAAACTATTATGTGAAAGATGGCATAAAGTATTCACACACTATCAACCCACAAACAGGATACCCTTCAGAACAAGATATACTTGGAGCAACAATTATTGCCAACGACTGCATGACAGCCGATGCTTATGCTACAGCATTTATGGCAATGGGTTTAGAGAAATCGATAGAGGTGGCTAAAACAATACCAAGCCTGCACTACTATTTTATTTATGCAAAGCCTGATGGCGAAGTAAATGTTCTTTTTTCATATGACTTTGAACAGTTCATGGTAAATTAAAGACTTAAAATAGTGAGAATCGGATTGTGTGAGTTATACCAATAGGATAGCTTTGAACTGACTATAAAAATCTATAAATATGAATAAAACAACTGCCAGCATTGATTTCAAGCGCATTGAACAAACCATCAACTATATTCGCACACATTTTAAAGAACAACCCAACTTAGACGATATTGTTGCATCAGTAAATCTAAGTGCACACCACTTTCAACAGCTATTTAATCAATGGGCAGGAGTTAGCCCAGAAAAGTTTCTTCAGTATACCACCATCGAATATGCCAAAGCACAGTTGAAAGAACAGAAAACACTGTTTGATGTATCTATCAATAGTGGATTGTCTAGCACTAGTCGTTTACACGATTTGTTTGTAACCGTAGAAGCCATGACTCCAGGAGAATATAAGAATCAAGGAAGAAACTTAATTATCTCCTACTCTTATCCCGAAACTATTTTTGGCTCAGCGTGCGTTGCCTCAACCATCAAAGGTATTTGCTATCTAGCATTTGGTAAACAATCAGTTGTATACAACGAGTTGGTAGAGATGTTTCCAAGCGCCAACTTTATTCACCAACAACAAATAATTCACCAACAAGCAGTTGTTTTTTTGCAAAACCCCGCAAGCACTCTCAAACCACTACAGCTACACATCAAAGGAACTGACTTTCAACTCAAAGTATGGAGTGCTCTCCTGAATATACCTCTGGGCAATCTCACAACCTATGGCAATATTAGCTATCATCTTAACAACCCCAATGCAAACCGTGCTGTAGGCTCTGCCGTAGGCTCAAATCCTGTCTCATACATTATACCCTGTCATAGAGTAATCCGCTCAAGCGGAGAGTTAGGTGGATATCATTGGGGTTTAGATTTGAAGGTGGCTATGATTGGATGGGAAGCGGCCAGGGCAAACCTATGTATTTTTCATTAAACTGGCAGTTATCAACAGTTTCTCTAGTTGCGTGTTGGTAACTTTTTGATTTAAAACTATTGGTGTCCGCTAAAACTCAAAAAAAGCCATAACGCACCTCTCAATCACTTATGAATAGGTGATTGAGAGGTGTTTTTTTATTACAAGCCCCCTAATCAAAAAGTGATCGTTGATTTGGAGGTCTGATGACTTCTTCAATCATCACGGTTCAATCTCTTTCAGGATACTCGAGGATGCTTTTAAGGTTTACGTAGTACATCATAAGAATCCTTATCATTGTGGCTAGTCCTGAGGAACTCCAAGATCTGTTCACGCTGCACTTAATCAGCATCAGTTGCAGGTTGGCTATTAATGTACACCAAACCTGTATCTTTATAACCTGAGTTCGATTAATATTTAGGGTAATTTTTATGAAAAAACCATTGTA
>CAZIUT010000219.1:0-2789 GCA_964542545.1 uncultured Dysgonomonadaceae bacterium
TTATCTCCTAATCTTTTGGGGCAAGGTTATGCTCTACCAACTGAGCTACTTTCGCGTTATTTGCAGTAAAAGTTCAAATACTGCGTTATTCTCTTTTTCGAAACAGTCATATACTAAAGTAAACCCCTTAATTTCATCCCGATATCTATCGGGACAAAAGCCTTGTCTTTAAACTTTTCTTATCCAAAAAAACAAAGCTTTGTGCTTCTTTAGAAATAGATACTTGCTCTAAATATTGAGCTATTTCCAAAATTGAAATGCAAAGATATAATTAACTTTTGACTTAGCAAAATAATAAATTCAAAAATTGATCCATTCTACTATTTCAGATAAATATTTTTGGTCTGTTTCATCAAATTGATTCAATTTATCGCTATCAACATCCAACACAGCCATCACCTCATTGTTTCTTATTATTGGGATTACAATTTCTGATTGTGACAAAGAACTGCAAGCAATATGACCTGGAAACTGATTAACATCGTCAACAATAATTGCTTTCTTATCCCTCCATGAAGTTCCGCAAACTCCTCTCCCATAAGCAATTCGCGTGCATGCAATAGGACCTTGGAAAGGACCTAAAACCAACTGATTGTTTTTTACAAGATAAAAACCCACCCAAAAGAAATTGAAAGCCTCTTTTAAAGCAGCAGCTACATTTGCTAAGTTTGCCACCAAATCTGTCTCTCCTTCAATTAAAGAACGTATTTGGGGCAATAAAGAGATATAAATATCTTCCTTGCTGCTGATATCTTCCGAAATTATTATTTGCTCTGCCATAACGTTATTGTGCAATACTTTTTTTTAATTATATGCGATGCAAATATAATGAAAATAATTTTACGTGAATCATTAGCTAAAATAAACAATTTATAAACTAAACACAATAAAAAAAGCCACTTAACGAATAAACGTAAAATGACTTTTTTAAAAAATGAAATATGTAAGTATTATTTGCCTTCCTGAGCGTCTTTAATCATTTTAGCATTAGGAAGAATAAATACTTCTACCCTTCTGTTTTGACTTCTACCAGCAACAGAGCTATTATCAGCAACTGGTTGTGATGAACCAAATCCTTGAGAAGAAATTCTAAAGCCAGCAACTCCTTTTGAAAGCAAATAGTTATAAACCGATTCGGCTCTTTTTTGAGACAAAGGATTATTGATAGCATCGCTACCAGTGCTATCTGTGTGACCATAGATTTTTACATCTGTATCTGGGTTGTTTTGCAATGAGTTAGCAAATTTGTCTAATGACGAGCGTGAAGCTGTATTTAATGTGCTTGAATTTGAAGCAAATAGAATACCTGATTCAAAAGTTACTTTAATAGCTTCTCCTTCATTTACAGACTCTACCTGAGCACCTTCAATAGCCTCAAGTTCTGCTTTCTGCTTGTCCATTTTGTTTCCAATAATGGCACCTGTTGTTCCTCCAAGAACTGCGCCAATTCCTGCGCCCCAAGCTGCACCTTTACCTCCTCCAATAATGGCACCAACTCCTGCACCTACTCCAGCACCTGCTCCAGCGCCAATTCCACCACCTTTAACTGTATTGCTTGCTCCGCAACTCGAAAGAATTAATAATCCACTCAATAATATAGTGGCTAATAATGATAAATGTTTCATAGATAATAATACTTTTTTTGTTATTTAATTTTATATAGTTTGTTGTTTTACTTCTAATTCGTTATTCGTCATCTTCATCTTCAAGGCTTTCGCTATAAGAGAACTCACCTTCTATTACAGCTTCAACAACTTTAGTTGTCAAACCTTTAATATTAGCAGATTTTGCATTATCGAAAACATAATCAATAAGGTCTTCCTCATCAATTTCTATTTCAATTTCATCTTCAGCATCATCATTCAGATAGCCTTTGTCTTCATAATACTCATAAATAAGGTCGACAAGAAAAGTTATGTCGTCATTACTTAGAAGTCCTTTAAAACTATCTGGCAGATAACTTTGAATAAACTCTACCGAGTCATCCTCATCGTAATCTAAACCAATACCTTTCTCGCTCATAATGAATTTTATTAAATTGTAATTTACTTGTATATTGTTAAAACAAAAAATAAATAGATAAGTTCATTAATTTAAATCTTTTGATACTTTTTTGATGACTATCATTTCTTCTCTCTGTATTTAAATATGAAAATAAACTTCTATGTCAATATGAAAATCCAGAATTAGTAATTAAATTCTGGATTTTTAGATTTAGAGTAATTAGAGAGATATTTATCTCCTTCTTTTAGAATTATCTTTTGCGCGTTGTTTAGCTTGCAGCTCTTGCGCTTTTTGAGCTTGCTCTAATCGAGCCATAAATCCCGATTTCTTCTTTGGTTTACGTTTATTTGCTTCAAGTTGTAGTAACAGTTTTTCTTCGTTTACAACCTTACGGAAAGAAAGCGTAAGAATAATAGTAATCAATGTTGAAATAAAGTAATAGTAGCTCAATCCTGATGGATATGAATTAAAGAAAAACAACATCATAAAAGACATCATATAAGGCATAAATTTCATGCCAGCCATTTGTTGAGAACCTCCACCACCGCTTGCGTCCATATTAAACTTAGCATAAATAACGTTGGTTACAGTCATTAGCAAAGTAAACAGACTTAAGTGATTGCCTAAATATTTAGAAATAATAGGAATGTTTCCACCCCAAGTAATTATAGCATCATAAGTAGATAAATCGTCGGCCCAAAGAAAGCTTTGCTGACGCAACTCAATAGCAGATGGGAAAAACCAAAACAGGGCAATTAAAATAGGAGATTGCAACAACATGGGCA
>CAZIUT010000220.1:0-2767 GCA_964542545.1 uncultured Dysgonomonadaceae bacterium
TCTAGTACTTCTAATCCACCAGCTGATGCACCAATTCCGACAATGGGGAAAGGTGAAGTGTTGTCAATAGGGTCACTTTCATTGGAATGAACTGTTGCTTTTGTTTCTTTTATTTTCAATGTTATTCTTTTGTTTTATTTAGTGTTTATACACTAAGCAAATATACATTATTATTACAAAACTTAAGAGAGATATTTGCACAATTCTTGCATTATACCAAAACATCGTATTGTAAATTCTATTCTGCAAAATCATTGCTTTTAGATTTAATTGTATCTGTTTGCGTATTTGAAGCAAATATGTCTGTACTTTGCCTCATAATTTTCACGAAGTTATCTATTAATGACTTGTTGGTAGAGAGGATAAGAGCGTGATCTACATTAGGAGAAAGAACATTTGTACCTTCTGCTTGTATCGCCTTTATTGTTAACAATGTGCCTGATTTAAAAAGATTTTCTCCTGTTGTTGATTCCCTTTTTTTTATTGTAACCGTATATACTGTAGGTGGTAAAAGTGGGCCTTGAGGTGTGAAAGTAAAAATATCTGATTGAGAACTTGGAGAGCTGACTACTCCAGCAACAGTGGTAATTTTACTTCCGTCATCAAATACGGCTTTATCAGTAGAACATATATAAACTGTTTCGGTGGTAAAACTTTTGTTTTCGCCGGTAAATCTTTCACTATTATAGTGAGAGATGAAAATGCCACACACACACAGCATTGAAGCGATAGAGATTGTAAATAATAAATCTATATTTCATTTCCTTCTGAGAATAGCATCTTTTTTATTTTTTTCTAAAAATAGTTTGTATAACATTGTAAAATTGTTTTTAGTGAATAACAGATCATATAAAAAGAACCATACCACATTAAGAGTGTTCTCTTTGTTTTTAAATAGGTCTTACGTTCTTGTGAGTATCTATTCCTAAAAGAGTTAAGCATATGATTTTGAGATCCCACAAGATGCTCCAGTTTTTTAGATAATCCATATCAAAATCAACTCTCATTTCCATTTTCCACAATTCGTGAGTCAATTCTTTATAACCATTCACTTGCGTCCATCCTGTTACGCCTGGTTTCACATAATGTCTAACCTTGTAATGACTGATTAAGGCCGAGTATTGAACTGAGTATTTAAGCATGTGTGGGCGAGGACCAACAATAGACATATCGCCAAATAACACATTAAGAAATAGCGGTAATTCGTCAATGTAGTACTTACGCAGTATTGCTCCAAGTTGGGGTATTACGTGAATCGTTTACCTGAGCTTGCTTGCTATGTGTTTCTTTATTGACATGTATGGCGCGAAACTTGAGACAATTGAACACCTTATTGTCTATCCCCGTTCGTTGTTGCTGAATAATTATAGGTCCTTTAGAATCAAACTTAATTAAAAGTGCAATTATTGGTAATAACCAACTAAACAGAAATATAATAACCACAGTAGAAAAAACAATATCAAAGAATCTTTTGAGTAGTCTTTTTGAAATGTTATCTAACGTTATTTTTTGAGGATTATATATTCTTATAGAGTTAACTAAAACAGGATCATTCAGTTGCTTTTCGTTCCAATGTGCATTCATCATCACGTACATTAGCTTTAATCCTATTTTGTTGCAAACTTCTAAAAGCTTCTTAGCGTTCTTTTCTTTAAAGTATTTAGAAGGCGTAACAAATATTTTCTGTAGCTGATGTGTAGTTGCTAGTGTTTCTATTTCATCAATTTCACCTATAATAGCTTTGTTGTTTTTATCATAATTGTTGGTATCAGCTATGTAACCTATTAAATTGAATTCGTGACCTGGGGTTTTCTCAATTAGATGACCAAAAAGCAGATCATTTTCCCTCAAACCAAGAATTGCAATATTTTTCAAGTACTTACCTCTCCTTTTTTTATATTTAAAATATTTGTAGAATACATAATAGACGAATATTTGTAATAAGTAAAATACTGCTGCATATTGCAATAAAAACAAAACTGAATAATCATTAGGTAAAAATACTTGAGCCAAAATAAAAGTAGAAAAACAAACATTAACATTCTTAATGAAACATCTTTGAAACTTCTTGTAAAGCTGTTAAAAAAATAGTTTTTCTTTTTTGAATACAATGTATAGGTAATTAATATAGCTAAAACTGCATGTAGCAAATACAAGTTTATATTAGATTTAGTGGTAGGGTTGAAGTAGTTAGATATAAAAACAGCACAAAAAAGCAATGATATATTTAATAAAAGAAACAAAAACCTTAATCCTTTATTTTTTGGGTGCATAACTAGTGAGGTTTAATAGTTGATTATCTGTACTTGTGTCTTATTTGCAAATTCAAATGTAGTATTCTTGATACTAAATATTGTTACACAATTATTTGAATTAGTTACATTATTCCCATATTGCTTCGTTGTTTATAGCTTATTTTTATAGTGCTAATATTCAGTTTTCTTACACTAAATTGAATCTCGTGATTATTCTATACTATTCAATTGGTTTTTTATAATATTTTCTTGAATTGAATCGTTTTTTTGTTTCTCTTCTTCTTTAGCCTTCTTCCTAAAATATCCTCTGAAAAAGATATTATGCTTTAGTGCCTCCATGTTTTCATTTAATCCAATTGAGCTTTCTTTGAGATTAAAAATAGTTTTAGATATGTTTGAAGCTGTAGTAGTATCCTGGATTAACATACCAAGTGGTCCTTGCCCATTGTTTATTTTCGTCATTATTTCTCCTAGTTGGTTTGAAGCAACTTCGGTTTTGGCCGCAGTTTTTT
>CAZIUT010000221.1:0-2753 GCA_964542545.1 uncultured Dysgonomonadaceae bacterium
GGGGGCTTTTGGTATGCTCAAAGAGCGTATTCCTGAATCTCTTTCTCCTGATGTGATTGATGCTGCCAGTTTAATTTCGTTGCACGATGCATTAGAAAACATCCATTTTCCAAAAAATCCTGTACTGCTACGCGATGCAGAAGTAAGACTGAAGTTTGAAGAGCTTTTCTTTATTCAACTCAATATACTAGGCTATTCAGCGAACCGCAAAGAAAAATTAAAAGGCTTTTTCTTTCAAAAGGTAGGGTACTATTTGAATACTTTTTATAAAAAACACCTGCCTTTTGAATTAACCAACGCTCAAAAAAGAGTGATTAAAGAAATAAGGGTCGACACAGCTTCTGGCAGGCAGATGAATAGACTGCTACAAGGAGATGTGGGTAGTGGTAAAACACTGGTTGCGCTAATGTTGATGCTCATATCGCTCGACAACGGCTTTCAATCTTGTTTAATGGCGCCTACAGAAATATTGGCAAGCCAACACTTTGCAACTTTTAAAGAGACTTTGTCTGATATGGATGTAAAGGTGGCGCTGCTTACAGGCTCTACCAGAAAGAAAGCACGCGAGGCGCTTCATGCCGAATTGCTCTCAGGCGAAATTGATATCCTTATTGGCACACATGCACTGATAGAAGATACTGTAAACTTTAATAATCTTGGTTTTGTTGTTATAGACGAACAACACCGATTTGGTGTGGCACAACGCGCCAAGTTGTGGACAAAGAATGAACGCCCGCCTCATATGTTGGTGATGACTGCTACTCCCATTCCTCGCACATTAGCAATGACTGTTTATGGCGATTTGGATGTGTCGGTAATAGATGAATTACCGCCTGGTAGAAAACCAGTGCAAACAGCGCATCGCTACGAACAAAAGCGTGGTGCATTGTATCAGTTCCTGCGTAATGAAATAAAAAAAGGTCGACAAGCTTACATTGTTTTTCCTTTGATAGAGGAAAGCGAGAAAATAGATTTGCAAAACTTAGAGGATGGATACATAAAGATATTAGAAATGTTTCCGGAATTCAAGGTCTGCAAGATGCATGGACGTATGAAACCTACTGAAAAGGAAGAAGAGATGCGCAAGTTTGTTGCCAATGAAGCACAAATAATGGTTTCTACCACTGTAATAGAAGTTGGAGTAAATGTTCCGAATGCTTCTGTGATGATAATTGAAAGTGCTCAGCGATTTGGTTTGTCACAATTGCACCAATTGAGGGGTAGAGTAGGGCGAGGTGCCGAACAATCATACTGTATATTGGTAACTCCCTACGAGCTATCGAGCGATACGCGCAAGCGTATGGAAATTATGACAGAAAGCAATGATGGCTTTGTAATTGCAGAGGCTGACTTAAAGTTACGTGGCCCTGGTGATCTGGCAGGTACACAACAAAGTGGTATCCCATTTAATCTTCGCATTGCAGATTTGGTGCGCGATACCAATATTTTATATAAGGCACGCGAAGTGGCGGAGCAGATAATTGAAACAGACCCCAATTTAGAGAAACCAGAGCATATAGTATTGCAAAGGCAGTTGAAGAAGCTTTTGGGGAATAGGTATGATTGGGGGCGAATCAGCTGAAGCAGTTGATAATGGACAATTGACAGTTGACAAGGAATCCCGGTCGCATCCCACTCGCGCGGGTTTATTTGTAACCCGTGTGTCGCTTTAGCGAAACCTTTCTCGCAATTCAATTTTGCTAGGCAACACACCGCATCGGTAGTTCATTTCCAACAATAATAATAATAATAATAATTAATTCAGAGATATATAAACAATAAACAAAACTACGATGAAAAAAGTCTTTACTATGTTTTCTCTCTTCGTATTAATTGCATCCATGCAATTGGTAGCGCAAGAAGAAGCTCGACTGTTGCGGTTTCCTGCAGTTTCGGGAAATCAGCTTGTTTTTTCGTATGCCGGTGATCTTTACACAACTGGTATAAATGGAGGTGTTGCAAGAAAACTAACCTCGCACAATGGCTACGAAATGTTTCCTAAGTTTTCGCCAGATGGAAGCGAGATTGCTTTCACCGGACAGTATGATGGCAACACTGAGGTGTTTAAGATTCCTGCAATGGGAGGAGTGCCACAACGTTTAACTCATACTGCAACACTTGACCGTGACGATATTGGCGACCGAATGGGGCCTAACAATATAGTGATGTCATGGACTCCCGATGGAAAAAGTGTTGTTTATCGTTCGCGTAAACAATCTTTTAATAGTTTCCGTGGACAGCTTTATTCCGTTGATACCTCAGGTGGTCTTTCAACAGAACTTCCTTTAAGCGATGGTGGTTTTAACTCTTTCTCACCAGATGGAGAAAAATTAGCATTCAACTGGGTGTTCAGAGAATTTCGTACCTGGAAATACTATCAAGGTGGTATGGCCGATGATATTAGGGTATATGATTTCAAAACTGAAAAGGTAGAAAAGATAACAGATTCACCCGGTCAAGATGTTTTCCCTATGTGGATTGATAGTGAAATCTATTATGTTTCGGATCGCGATAGAACAGCCAATTTGTTTGCTTACAATACTGAAACAAAAGCTACACGCAAGGTGACTAACTTCACCGACTACGATATTAAGTTTCCATCGCATAATGATACACACATAGCATTTGAAAAAGGAGGTTATATTTATCTCTTCGATGTAAAAACACAAGAATCAAAGAAACTCACTATTTATATTAACAACGATCAACCATGGGCGCGCAATGAGTGGAAGAGTGTTGGAGGTGCTATTAGA
>CAZIUT010000222.1:0-2735 GCA_964542545.1 uncultured Dysgonomonadaceae bacterium
TGTATGAGAAAAATGTTAGCGTTAGTATTTGTGCTTTGGAAGAAAGGTGAAGAGTTTGATCCTAATTATAGATGGAAAGATAGCGATCAGAAAAAAGAATCAGATAATAATGAAAAGAATAGTTCAGACGAGGATATAACATCGGGTAATGATGAGAAGTCTTCTCCTCTTGTCTATCAGCTCGAAGAGCTGAAAAAGAAAGAAGTGGGCATTACACCCATTTCACAGGATAAACATCGGTTCAAAGAATCGAAACTTTCCTCTTGTCTATAATTAAATATATAAAAAAATCAATTAACATGAAATGAAAGAACAGATTTACTTGGTTTTTACCATAGTATCTGAGCTTGTCGAAGGGTCAATTAAATAAGGCTATTCAGGCCTATGATGTCCTCCATTACCCATTATTTCCTGTACAATATTTTACTATCGCCTAGCAATTAATTCTTAATTATTAATTATTATTTTGCCATTCCCATAATTAAATCCTATCTTGCATGGACTATTGCAGTTAAGGCACAAAAAAAGCCTCTGAATGCAATATCCAAGGCTTTAATTGATTACAGATTATAATGCTTGCGCATTATGATACGCTTACTAGTAAATTAAATTAAACATTATCATTATTAAATGAACCTAAAGGCTGTTGCAACTGATTTCCCATCTCTGCAACAGTCTTTTTTTTATCTAAACTTTCTCCGTTGTTCTTTTCAGAACCGCTTCCGTTTGAATACGCTGGTGCTTTAGACTCTTCAACTATGGGAGTATTCAACTCACCAAAAGAAGCTACATAAGACAATGGAGTTATAATAGTTCCACTGCTATCTTCAGCTGTGATTTGCACTTCAGCAGCATTTTCTGTTTCTAAAGCCTCGCCTTTCTTCTGTGCAGCCAAACGTTTGTTGCGAGCATCGCGTAAACTAATTGTGCGTCTGAGCATACTCAGCATAACATTCAGCTCATCAACCAAAGGCTCATAGTTCAACTCAGGATTCCGAAATGGTGCCACCTCAATGTCTTGAAGAAGCGTATCAATTGCACTCAACACATCGTTGCTAAGCTTATCAGTAGACTCTTTGTGTCTATGAGAAAGCGTTCCCTCTCTCTTGCCCGACATCTGTAGCATTTCATTAAAAGCTAGCTCTAAATTATCTACAGCTCCCATAAAGCCAAACTCCTCAAGAGCCTCAGTTAATTCTTGGTTGTTTTTCGCCAAACCCAAAAAACCACTTACTTTACTCTCTAATTCTTTGCCAACATTAAATGCATTTAAATGAAGCAAACTAGCATTTATAGCTGTTGTAATAAGAAACAGCTTTTGCTTGTCGGTTGTCTTGGCAAGCGTTTTCAAGTGAAGCTTCACTGCACTTGCACACAATACAAGCTTCTCGCGCAATGGTATTAGTGCCAGCCTAACCGGATCATTACCATAACGCACGTTTAGCTTGCCTATTTGTGCTCTTTGTGCCTCTAGCAAATTGAACGTAGGTTCTAGTTGCAACAACTCTGGATCGTGTTTTTCTACAATACGCAACACTTTATTCCCTAAATAAGATACCTCCGCTTTAAGGAGTTTAGAGACTGGTACTCTAACTATCTTCAGTTTTTTATTAATCGCATTCATATCTAATGAATTTAAAAATATTATGGACGTTTGTATTATTAATAGAGGTAGTCCACATCACCTTTTTTTCTATTTGTCTATTCTAAATATTTCTTCCTACATCATATCTATCCTCCTTTCTTTTTTATACCAAACCCACCAGTTTCAGTAAAATATTCTACAATATATTATTTCATATTTCCTTTCTTTATATAAAGCACAAATATATCCATTGGGCTTATATAAAACGTTGGTTAGTATTAATTTCGTTGTAAAATTAAAACAATCTCCCAATTTTCAGTTTGTGATTACTTAACTTAAAATCCTGTATTGGGTTTTTTATAAGCAGTAAGCACAAACACAGTGCATATTCTATCATAATGAATAGGTAATCAGATAGATTAGCTCCGTTGATTGTGCAATGATAAAGAAAAGAATTGATTCTACCCAAGAAATATCATTCATAATGATTCTTTTGTTGATAAGTTTTTAATAGAAAAACATAAAGAAATGATATATAGGTATATAGCTTTATATTGAATTCGTGAAAGAATGTATTATCATTCACTATAAATAAAAGAAGTCGTATGAAATTGTAATTTATACGTCTATGATGTTTTTGCAACAACTTGCAATCAAGCTTTTTAATTGCAAACTAAGCGTATTGAAACATATCTATTCAGTCGAAAAAAGATAATAATTAAAGCAGGAGTTAGTTTTATCGTAATTGTTTTCAAATTAATGTATTTTTCAATATTGATGCTGTTTAGCATACTAAGGTCAAAAGTGGTATAAATCTTATGGAGAAGCTAGGTGTTAATTTACTCCTAAACTACAGGCGCGCTCTTTTTGTTATTCTTTAATAACCTTATTCAACTATACTTTGCGCTCTTTCATCACTCTTACAAAGCTTATTATCAGGTTAATCACCTTTTTCACAGTCTAAACAAAGAATAGTTCTACTTGGCCGCTTCTTCTTGAGTCTTTAAAAATAATCTTACACGTAGGAACTATTTTTGTAAGTTCGTGCAATAAACCATACACATAAGACGCTTTTGTGGAAGTTCATGCGAGCAATCCTTCAGGTAGGAAGCTTTTTTGTAAGTTCGTGCAACAAATCCTACAGGTAGGA
>CAZIUT010000223.1:0-2732 GCA_964542545.1 uncultured Dysgonomonadaceae bacterium
TTATCATTCAACTTTATTGGAGGATTCTCCATAGTTGAACTAGCACGATAGGCCAGTGAACGAAACTCGCGAATTTCTTGAAACATAAGCGAACTCATTCCTGATCCAAAATAGGTGTTAAAGAGCTGCGAGAGGAACTTAGCTCCCAGATCACTTTGCTTTGGTCCGGACAAATAAGCTTGAACAATACTTTGCGTTGCTTTAGGATCATTAAAGAAAAACACTTTAGCATCTGAATAAATAATTCCGTCTCTAAATGTAGGGTTATCCGATTTCAGATTCACCTCATTTACTGGGAAGTAACTAGTTATCACATCAGCTACTGCAACATCTGATAGTGTACCCGAATAATGAAAGTTACATTCAGTAGTAAACACTCTTTGCAAAGTAAAGATGAGCTGTTGGGCTGATAAGTTCTTTAATTCTTTTGCAGACAGACGGATTAAATACTTAGAATCGGCTCCATACTTCACCTTCTCAACCATTGCTTTGCTCAACTCGTCCGATGATTTTCTAATAGCTTTGTCTTCAAGTTTTCGCTCCTTTATCACCTTTTTTAGTTTCGATTTGTCAGCTTTTAGATTCGTAAGGAAATGAGCAACTAAATCAAATGTTTCTTCAAATGCATTGTCAAATCCTGAAACAGATATAATAAATTGAGATGAACTAACATTAAAGCTTAATGTACTTCCCAGTTCTTGTAGTTTCTTATTAAATTGCTCAACACTATATTTATCTGTGCCAATATAATTTAAATAAGAAACTAATGGAGTAAGTGTGGGCAGCTGACGACTACCTGCTTCAAACTTCATGGTTAAGTTAAACACGTCGTTTACCTCATTAGGTGTATGATATAATGTAACTAGCTCATTGTTGTTTAGCTCTGTTGTGTTTGCTTCTTTTTCAAAATGGAGATAACGCGGTGTGAAGTCTGCACTTTCTATTGTTTGCAACCACTTACTATATTCAGACTCCTTATCCTTATTTTTAGTTTCAATAGCTTTAAATGGAGGTTTATCAATTTTAGCATTTGGGTATTTACCAGTTTTTTTCTTCACATCGAAATAGTTGTCTGCCAAATATCTATTGGCAACATCTATTACATCTTGCTTAGTTATTGTTTCTATCTTTTTGACATGCTCCAAATACTCACCCCAAGAGATGCCTTTGGCAAATACCTCAATCATTTTCTGATTACGCTTATCGAGGCTTTCTAATGCTAACAAGTAATTGCGCTGCTGTTCCAATTTTAGGCTTTGAAACATTTCGTCAGAAACATCTCCGCTCTTCACTTTTTCAACTGCACCAAAAACAAGATTTTGAGCTGAGCGGTAAGTTTGAAAAGGTATATTAGGAATTGCAAGCAATACTATTAAACCAGCATCATTCATACTCAATGAAAAGCCAGCTGACATCATCAGTTTACCATCAATGGTGAGTTTATCAAGCAATCCTGTTTTATTCTCATTGCTTAAAAGCGACATTGCTAAGTTAAGAGCAACCTCATCAGCATGATTAGACGGAACACCACGCCACAATAAAGCATTGGCTCTTACAAATGGAATTGGAATCTTTGCAGTAAAATTTACTTTTCCACTAATAGGGGCAGGCATTTCAAACTCTTTTTTCTGCACACTTCCTTTTTTTATCTTGCCAAAAGTTTGCTCTAGTATTGGCAACATTTCGTCGGCGTCAAAGTGACCACTTAATACTAACCCCATGTTACTGGCTACATAGTACTTATTAAAGAACTCCTCCATTTCGGATAACTTCGGATTTTTCAAGTTCTCTGTGCTACCAATTATTGGATATTGATAAGGATGAGGCTTGAAGAACTCTCCTATTATTTTTTCAGCGGCTTGACTACCAAGCATATCGGCATACATATTTTTCTCTTCATACACGGTCTCTAGTTCGCTCTGAAACATTCGAAATACAGGGTATATCAATCGTTCGCTATTTATTTCGCACCACTGCGTTATATATTGTGGCGAAAACGTATTGAAATACATGGTGAAATCCCAAGATGTTCCAGCATTTAGCCCCGTTCCGCCGTATTGCGATATAAGCCGATTGAATTCGTTAGGGATAACGTAGTCAGCAGCTTTTATAGAAAGCTCATTTATTTCTTTTTGTATTTCCAAACGCATTGCCTCATCGGACGTTTCAGCCAATTCGTCATACTTATTTGATATTGAGTCGAGCCACACTTTCTCTTCAGCATAGTTGATAGTGCCAATCTTATCGGTTCCTTTAAACATTATATGCTCAAAGTAATGTGCAAGACCCGTATTGGGCGAATCTTTTGCACCTGCTTTAACAATAATGCTCCCAATAACTTTTGGTTGAGAGGAGTCTTCGTTTAACCATACAGTTAAACCATTACTTAATGTATATTCTTTCACGTTGAACGGATTTTTTGGGTTTTCAGAAAACAAAGCAAATAGAGAGCAGAGAAGAACAGCATTTATAATAGCTGGTTTTTTCATTGTTTCATATTTTGTTGATATTCACTTTAATAGAACAGTGCAACAAAAATACAAAAACCAACCAATTAACTGCCATATTCTGATATAATTAAAAAAAATACGCTTCGTATTAAAGCGTATTTTTTGTTTATTAAAATTGTAAATGTTTATTACAGAAGATTTATTAGTTTTTCTTCAACAACACCTCGTCGATAGCTTTCTTGAAACCATCTTTAGGAAGTGCACCTTGAGCCATTTGTGGCT
>CAZIUT010000224.1:0-2727 GCA_964542545.1 uncultured Dysgonomonadaceae bacterium
ATACTACTTGTATGTTTATTAACCAATTGCGTGAAAAAATTGGTGTAATGTTTGGAAACCCTGAAACAACTACTGGAGGTAATGCGTTGAAGTTTTACTCATCTGTACGTTTAGATATTAGGCGTATTGGGGCTTTGAAAGATGGCGATGAAATGAAGGGTAATCATACGCGTGTGAGAGTGGTTAAAAATAAAGTTGCTCCACCTTTCCGTAAAGCTGAATTTGATATTTTATACGGTGAAGGAATTTCTCGCTTAGGTGAGATAGTGGATTTAGGATCTGAATTAGGTATAATAAAAAAGAGTGGATCATGGTATAGCTACGAAGATACTAAATTAGGTCAAGGACGCGAAGCAGCTAAAACTACTATTAAAGACAATCCTGAGTTAGCAGAAGAGCTCGAAAAACTTGTTTTTGAGGCTTTGAGTGTAAAGAAATAATTCCTATTGTTAAAGATTTAAAGCTGAGTAGTTCCATTACCTGTTAATGTGTCCAACTACATTGTAAGTTTTTAAAATAATAAAAGACGAAACCACATAGCTATGTAGTTTCGTCTTTTTGTTAATATCGTTTTTTCAATGAACTATTTGCTTTACTTGAAGTTAACTATATAAATCAACTTATTGTAAAAAATGTCAAATATGATAAATGTTACTCGAGACTACAGAGAGCTAAAAAAGGATATTAAATACCTTAAGCTATTATCAAAATCATTCCCTTCCATTGCAGCAGCAAGCACAGAAATAATCAATCTAAGAGCTATATTACATTTACCTAAAGGAACAGAGCACTTCTTAGCTGATATTCATGGCGAAGCTGAGGCTTTTCAACATGTTTTGAAGAATGCATCGGGGACTATACGTATAAAAGTGGATGAGATATTTGGACAAACATTGCGTGATAGTCAGAAGAGGGAGTTGTGTACACTCATTTACTATCCTTACGAGAAGTTGCGTTTAGTTAAGGAAGAAGAGCTAGATATGGCTGACTGGTATGTTGTAACACTCAATAAATTGATAAGAGTACTTGACACTGTTGCTTCGAAGTATACACGTTCAAAAGTGCGAAAATCACTTCCTCCAAAGTATGAATATATTATTCAAGAGCTTTTGCATGAATCTACTGTTAATCCACATAAGTCTGCTTATATAAGTGTTATTATTAATTCGATTATAAGTACAGGAAGTGCAGATGAATTTATTGCGGCAATATGTGAGTCTATCCAGCGTTTGGTAATTGATCATCTGCATATTGTAGGTGATGTGTTTGATAGAGGAGATGGTGCGCACCTTATTATGGATACACTATGTAACTATCACAACTTCGATTTTCAGTGGGGAAACCACGATGTACTGTGGATGGGGGCTGCTGTTGGAAATAAAGCAAATATGGCAAATCTTGTTCGTATTGCAATGCGCTATGGCAATTTAACTACGCTGGAAGATGGATATGGTATTAATTTACTACCTATTGCTCGTTTTGCCATGGATGTATATGGAGAAGATCCATGCGCCGAGTTCCAGCCTAAGCTTATGGGCAACGATAGGACTTATGATGATAAATCGATTCATCTATTGAGCCAAATGCAGAAAGCAATATCTATTATTCAATTTAAACTTGAGTATGATCTTATTGCACGTCATCCTGAATTTGACATGGACGATAGAAATTTGTTGCATCGTATCGATTTTGATAAAGGTATTATCACACTTCCCGATGGTAGTGAGCATTTGATGAAGGATATGAACTTTCCGACAATAGACTCAAAAAACCCTTATAAATTGACTGATGAGGAGAGTGAATTGGTCGAAAAACTTATGCATTCTTTTATGCAAAGTGAGAAGTTACAGAAGCATCTTAACTGCCTATACTCCAAAGGGAGTATGTATCTTACCATAAATCAAAATTTATTGTATCATGCATCCATTCCATTAGATAAGAATGGTGAGTTTAAGAACGTGAATATCCAAGGTAAGGATTATTCAGGCAAGCTGTTCATGGATAAAGTGGATAGATTAGTTAGGACTGCTTATTTTGAGAAAGAAGACTTGAAGGCAAGAGCTTTTGCCCTAGATTATATTTGGTATTTGTGGTGTGGTAAAGATTCACCGCTTTTCGACAAAAGTGCTATGACCACTTTCGAACGATATTTTATTGAAGATAAATCAACTCACACCGAGGAAAAAGGCTTTTATTTTAAATTTCAGAATCAACGTGAAACGTGTGAAATGATTCTGAAAGAATTTGGACTGGAAGGTCCTGATACGCATATTATTAACGGGCATGTGCCTGTGAAAGCTGTAAAGGGTGAAACTCCTATGCGAGCCGATGGTAAGCTGTTAGTAATTGATGGAGGATTCTCAAGAGCTTATCAGTCATCAACAGGTATTGCTGGATATACCCTAATTTTTAATTCCCAAGGATTACAGTTAGTACAACACGAACCTTTCGATTCTGCTAAAGCTGTAATAGAGAGGGGCGGAGATATACAGTCTGTTACTGTTGTTCGTGAGTTTATTTCAAGTAGAATGTTAGTAAAAGACACCGATAATGGTAAAATATTGATTAATCAAGTGGATGATCTTAAAATGCTCTTGGATGCTTATAGATTAGGCTTGATTAAAGAGAAAGAGTAGTGTCTAGATATTTAACTATAAAGCCATATAAATGACTAACTACAGAAAACTGTCAAAACAGGAGATAGATATATTAAAAGAAAACGGTTGT